>JBBFMG010000185.1:0-4525 GCA_037478575.1 Burkholderiales bacterium
GGCGGCACCAGCCAGCCGCTTTCGCCGGGCGCAACGGCATCGACCACGCCGCCGGTGGCGTAGGCCACGGTGGGCAGGCCGTGCGCGGCGGCCTCCACCGCGACCATGCCGAAGCCTTCCGGGTCACCGGGAATGTCGCGCACGGGGAAGACGTGCAGGTCGGCGCCGAAGTAGGCGTCGGCGAGGTCAGGCTCCGAGAGCTTGCCCAACAACCGCAACCGATCCGCCACGCCAGCGGCGCGCGCGGCGTCGAGGATGCTTTGCGCGGTCTGCGGCTGGGCGTAGAGCGCATGCGCCGGCGCGTCGCCGACGATGGCGAGCACCGCGTCCGGCCGGGCGCGGACGATGATTGGCAGCACCTCCTGCACGAACTCGCGCAGGCCCTTGCGCGCGGTGAGCCGCCCGACCGAGAGCAGCACCGGCGCACGTTCCGGCAGGCCCCAACGTTGGCGAAAGCGGGCGCGCGCGGCGGGGTCGGGTTCGGGAATCGTCACGCCCGGATGGACGATACCGATGCGCGTAGCATCTACTCCGGTGGTGCGCGCGAGCTGGGCAGTGGGCGCGCTGTTGGCAATGACCCGGTCGATGCGGCGCAGCGCGGGCAGCCACAGCGCGCGATAGACCGGGTGTGGCACGACCACGTCCAGCCCGTGCACATAGGCCGCGGTGCGCGCGCCACACGCGCGCGCGGCCAGCAGCGCGAGCGGTGCGGTCAAGCCGCTGCCGGCCAGCACCACATCGGGCCGGAACGCGCACGCCTGTCGCCAGCCAACCAGCGCCGCGGCCAGCACGAACCGCGACAGCGGCGCCAGCGGCACCTCGTGCACCGCGACGCCGTGCGGCGCGTGTTGTGCCGCGCCTTTGGGCGCGATCACGCGCACCTCGAAGCGCCGGGAGAGTTCTTCGGCCAGATGCCAGTTGAGCCGCTCCATCCCGCCCCACAGTGGCGGGAAGTTGCGGGTGACGAGTAGCAGACGGCGCTTCGATTCAGCCATCGCGCTTGTAAGTCAGATTGGTGATCTGCTCCGAAATCAGTCCAATCAGGAACACGATGACGCCGGCGGAAAGCAAAAGCGCGCTCATGTTGGTAAACCGCCCCTCGGTGAGGTATGTATGGGCATACCAGCCGAGGCCTGTGGCAAGGAAACCCAGCGCCACCGGCCCGAACAGCTTGAGCGGCGCGTACAGGGTGGCGATCTTGAAAATGATGAGCAGAAAACGCAACCCGTCGCGCAGCGGCCGAATGTGGCTCTTGCCAATGCGTTTGTGCGCATGAATCGGCACATAGGCCACCGGATAAGCGCTGCGGAAGAAAGCCATGGTAATGGTCGTGGGATAGGAAAAACCGTTGGGCAGGAGGTAAAGGAATTCGCGGAATTTGTCCGCACGAACCGCACGAAAGCCACTGGTCAGATCCGCAATGGCATGGCCGGTCATATAGCTGGCGAGCCAGTTGTAGAATCGGTTGGCCAGCCCTCGGCCGATGTTGGCCTGCGAGCCGCGCCGCCGTGCGCCGACCACCATGTCGTAGCCTTCCTCCAGTTTGGCCAGCAGGTGCGGCACATCGGCGGGATCGTGCTGGCCGTCGCCGTCCATGAACACGAGGATTTCCCCCGAGGCGGCCCGCGCGCCCGTTTTGACGGCAGCGCCATTGCCGAGGGAATAGGGGTGGGAGATTACCCGCGCCCCGGCGGCGGCCGCTATCGCAGCCGTGTCATCCGTGGAGCCGTCGTTGACCACCACGAGCTCGGCGGCCGGCAGGACTTCCCTGATCCGGCTGAGCAGGGATCCGAGCGCACGTCCCTCGTTGCGCGCAGGAATGACGATGGAAACCTTCATGGCGCGCCTACGTTAGCGGATTCCCGGGACTCGGGCAACGCTGCGGCCAGGTCCGCCTCGATCGTGGCCCGCAGCAAAGCGCGCTCCCGCTGCCAGTAGCCGTGCCGCTCGAGCCAATGTTCCCGCCAGGCATCGATTTCCCACGGGCGTCCCGCAGGCGCCGGGCGGTCGAGGGGCATGTCGAGCAGGGACAGGGCCTCCCGAAAGGCGTCATGCCGTGCCAACGCCGCCGCGCTGGCGAGCTGGGCGTCGGGACGGGGATCCAGACGCAGCGCTTCGGCGAAATCCTGTGCCGCCGCAGTGGGCCGTTTTTCGGCCAGGTGCAGCAGGGCCCGCTCCTGCAGCAGGATCGCACGGAACGGCGCATCCGCTGCGCGGTCGGCTGCCTTCCACAGGGTCTCAAACAAACTCCTGCTGACAGCACCACAGTGCCCTTCCCGCAGCTCGGCCAGCAAACGGGTGATCTGGTACTGCACGACCCGGTGGCCGAGATGCGCGTGCCCTATTGCATCGACGGCCTGTTCCACGAGGGGGGCGGCCACGGCATCCGGGCAGGCTGCGAGCAGGCGGTTCAAATTGAGAAGCAGGTCGCGGGGATGAGTGCGGAGCGCGGCATCGAGCACGCGCGCCGCTTCTTCCCGGTTGCCCGTGGTCAGCCACAGGGCGGCCAGATGCGCCTGGGCGCGGGGCGATTCGGAGTGCTGGCGGGCCCAGGTCAGCGCCTGGGCGAAGGGGCGGCCCCAGAGATCCGCCCGCAGAAGGGTGAGTCCAGCCATCACGCCGATGACGCCGAGCACGGCTGCCCGCTGCCAGAAGGGGCGTGGCAGGGCAGCGAGGGCCTGTGCCACGGGCAGGAAGAGGAAGGCGGCCGGCAGGTAGTTGCGGTGCTCGAAGGCAAGCTCCAGGGGCACCCAGGTGGACTCGAGCAGATGCCCCGCGAGAAAAAACATGATGGCGAACGCAGCAGCCGGCCAGTGCCGGCGCAGCCTTTCTCCGAGGCTCCACAATGCCGCCACGGCGAGCCAGGCGATGCCTGTCGTCCAGGGGTCGAACAGCCCCCGGGACACCGCCACGTCCTGCCCGTACAGGCCGCCGGGCTCAGGGCTTGGCAGGAACAGCGCTGCCAGATAGGACCACAGGACACGTCCTTCGGTCAGCAGACGCTCTGCCGGCGTGAAATCCCGGATGCCCGCTTCTCCCCGAAACAGGGCTGGCAGGAAAGCCGCGAGATAGGCCAGCACTGCAAGGGCCGGCAGGCCGGCGGCCACCAGCACCCGCCGGCGGGCCGGCGGCGGCAGCGGCCGGATAGCGAGGCCGTAACGCTCCATGACCAACACCAGCAGGGGCAGCAGGGCACCGTTTTCCTTGGACAGGGTGGCAAGCAACCCCATGCCGTAGAGGCCCAGGAGCACGAGGGGGAAGCCACCGCGCTGGCCTTCCAGCAGCCGTTCGCGGCCTGCGAGGTAGAGCAGGAGCCCAAGCAGAACGAACATCGTGGCGAGCAGCGTCATGCGCTGCACCACGTAGAGCGTGGTGGAGACCCACAGGGGATGCAGCAGCCAGATTGCCGCGGCCAGCCACGCCGTGGCGTCGGCACGGGCGGCCGGCAGGCCCTGCTGGCGCAAGAGGCGGCGGCTCACCGCCGCGAGCAGCACGCCGTTCAGAAGGTGGAGCAACAGGTTGGTCCGCTTGAAGGGAGCGGGGTCGTTTGGCCAATGCGCCGCTTGCGGGATGAAGCTCGCCATGGCGACCGGGCGTCCGGTGGGGCCGGCGAAACCCGAAAGCAGGTAGCGGATCACGTTCTCGGGCCGGTCCAGCCGACCCGCCTCTTCCAGCAGACGCAAATTGCCGAAGTCGTCGAACAGGAAGGGCCCTTTGAGGCCGGGCCAGTACACGGCCGCCGTCAACAGCAGAAGGGCCAGCAAAGGGCCCAGCCGGCGCAGCCCGTTCATGACCGGCTCCATGCTTCCAGCAGGGCGCGGCGCTCGCGGGCGAACCGGCCCAGGCGGTCGAATTCCGAACTGCGCGCAAGGCTTAACCGCGCCCGGTCCAGCTCACCCGCCAGGGCCTGCACCCGGGCCAGGCTGATCCACAGCTGGGCGTCCCCAGGGGCGATGGCCACGGCGCGCTGCAGGAGTCGCTCGGCCCCTCCCACGTCTCCCTGGGCCTCCAGGCGTAAGCGGGCGGCGATGGCATACAGTCCGGCGCGACGGGGATGTCGCCGCAGGGCGGTCTCCATGACGCGCATCAGGGGTGCCGGATCCTCGACCGCACACACCTTGCGTGCCACGCAGTCCACCAGGGAAAAGAGGGCATTTTCCTCGGCGGCCGCCAGCGCGGGCTTGGCCACGGCCTGTTCCAGCTCGCGCCACAGCGCCGGATCCACGCTTTTTTCGTGGCGGCTGGCAATGAACACCAGTGCCGTGAGGGGGAGGACATTCTGTTCCGACAGCCGGGCCGCGGCGCGGAGGGTGGCGAGAGCCAGCCCGTGCCGGGGATCGGTGGGCCCCTGGGACACCACGCTGAGCATGAGCCCCAGCTCGTAGTTGGCCCGGGGCGAGTCCGGATGCCGCGTGGCCTCCACGTAGGCGAAGCGCAGGGGATCGCTCCATTCCAGTGCGCGCAGCAGGGTCGTGGCCGCCTGCAGACCGAACAGTCCCGCGTAGGCCAGCAGGAGGATACGGGG
>JBBFMG010000186.1:0-4503 GCA_037478575.1 Burkholderiales bacterium
GCGGCAGCACGTACAGCTTGCCGTCCTCAAACCGGGTCCTCGCTGCCACGCCGTCTACCCACACGGCGGTCTGCGCGTCCAGGTTGCTTCCTTCCAGCAGCAGCCAGCCGCCGGGCGCCAGGTGACGGGGGGCGCCGGCGATGATGGCCGCCAGGGCATCGAACCCCGCCGGCCCGGCGGCGAGGGCCAGGCGCGGCTCGAAGCGGACATCGCCCTGGGTGAGGTGGGGGTCGTCTTCCGCCACGTAGGGCGGATTGGCCACGATGAGCTGGAAACGGGCCTCTGGCGCCAGAGGCGTGAACCAGTCTCCTTCCAGGAACCGGACCGTCCCGACTCCCAGCCGCCGGGCGTTCTCCCGGGCCACGGCCAGCGCGCCGGGGGAACGGTCCACAGCGGTGAGCCGTGCCACGGGACGGTGCCGGGCGATGGCCAGCGCCACTGCGCCGCTGCCCGTGCCCAGATCGAGAACCGACCAGGGCTCGCCTTCCGGAATGAGAGCAAGCGCCCACTCGACGAGCAGTTCCGTGTCCGGCCGGGGAATCAGGACCTCCGGCGTGACCAGCAGCTCCAGCCCATAGAACTCCCGCCTGCCCAGGATATAGGCCATGGGTTCACCCCCAAGCCGACGGGCGAGCAGCGCCTCGAAGGCGGCCAGCGCCGGTGCCGCCAGGGGGTCGCGGCCATGGGCGATGAGCCAGGCGCGGGGGCGTCCCAGGGCCTCGGCGAGCAGGAGCTGGGCTTCCAGGCTCGCACTGTTGGCATTCAGCCCCAGGGTTTGGGCCAGCAACGCGCGCGCCCGGCCCAGCACCTGGTCCAGGGTGCCAGCGGTCATCAGGCCGCTTCGCCCAGGCTGGCCAGCTGGTCGGCCTGATGCTGGCTCAGCAGGGCCTGGATCAGCTCGTCCAGGTCCCCTTCGAGAATCTGGGGCAGTTTGTACAGGGTGAGATTGATGCGGTGATCCGTCACCCGCCCCTGGGGGAAGTTGTAGGTGCGGATGCGCTCCGAACGGTCGCCGCTGCCGATCAGGGACTTGCGCGTGGCGGCCTCCCGGGCCTGCTGCTCCCGGCGTTTCATGTCCTTGAGGCGCGCGGCGAGGATGGCCATGGCCTGGGCCTTGTTGCGGTGCTGGGAGCGGTCGTCCTGACATTCCACCACGATGCCCGTGGGCAGGTGGGTGATGCGCACCGCGGAATCGGTCTTGTTCACGTGCTGCCCGCCGGCTCCGGACGCGCGGAAGGTGTCGATCTTGAGCTCCGCTGGGTTGAGATCCACGTCGCCGATCTCATCGGCCTCCGGCAGCACCGCCACCGTGCAGGCGGAGGTGTGGATGCGGCCCTGGGCTTCGGTTTCCGGCACCCGCTGCACACGATGGCCGCCGGACTCGAATTTGAGTTTGGAATAGGCGCCGGGGCCGCTGATGCGGGCGATGATTTCCTTGTAGCCGCCCACCTCGCCGTCGCTGTGGGAGAGCACTTCCACCTTCCATCCCTGGCGCTCCGCATAGCGGGAATACATGCGGAACAGGTCGCCCGCAAACAGGGCGGACTCGTCCCCCCCGGTGCCCGCCCGGATCTCCAGGAAAACGTTGCGCTCGTCGTTGGGGTCGCGGGGCAGCAGGGCCTTCCTGAGTTCCAGTTCCAGTTCCTGGAGTCTGGCCTCCGACGCCGCCAGCTCGGCCTCCGCGAAGGCCTTCATCTCCGGATCCTGGAGCATCTCCCGCGCCGTGGCCTGGTCCTGCAGGGTCCGCTCATAGGCCCGGAACAGTTCCACCACGGGCGCGATCTCGGCGTGTTCCCGCGACAGCCGGCGATACTGCTCCAGGTCCGCGGTGACGTCCGCGGCGCTCAGGAGCTGGTTCAGCTCCTCCAGCCGGCTGGAAAGCTGGCGCAGGCGGGCAAGCAGGGCGGGTTTCATTCGGAATGCAGGTGGTAGAGGCGGCGCAACCAGTTTTCAAGCGCCTCCCGCTCTTCCGGACGCACGTGGTGCAGGGCATCGGTGGGACCGTGGAGCAGCTTGTTGGTGAGGGCGCGGGACAGATGCTCCAGCACCCGCGCCGGATCGTCACCCCGGGCGAGGTGCTTGAGGGCGCGCTCCAGTTCCTGGCGGCGGAAGCGTTCGCCGTGGTCGCGCAGGGCCCGGATGGTGGGGACCAGCTCCCGGCTCCTTACCCACTCCATGAAGCTTTGCACCCGGCTTTCGATGATGGCCTCCGCCTGCTCCGCGGCCGCCCGCCGGCTGCCCACCCCCTCCTGCACGATGTGGGCGAGATCGTCCACGGTGTAGAGGAAAACGTCCGGCAGGTCGCCCACCTCCGGCTCGATGTCGCGGGGCACGGCCAGATCCACCATGAACATGGGCCGGTGCCGGCGCTGTTTGATGGCCCGCTCCACCATGCCCTTGCCCAGGATGGGCAGGGGACTCGCGGTGGAGCTCACCACGATGTCGTAGTGGTGCAGGGCTTCCGGCAGCTCGTTCAGGGTGAGGGTGGCACCGTTGCACCGGCGGGCGAGCAGCTGGGCGCGCTCCACCGTGCGGTTGGCGATGGTGATGCGGCGGGGGTGCCGGGCGGCGAAATGGTCCAGGCACAGCTCGATCATCTCCCCGGCGCCGATGAACACCACTGCCTGTTCGGCGATGCTGGGGAAAATGCGTTCCGCGAGGCGCACCGCCGCCGCCGCCATGGAGATGGAGTTCGCCCCGATCTCGGTGGTGGTGCGCACCTCCTTGGCCACCGCGAAGGTGCGCTGGAACAGCTTGTGCAGCAGCGTGCCCAGGGTGCCGGCGGCTTCCGCGGTGCGCACCGCCTGCTTCATCTGGCCCAGGATCTGCGCCTCGCCCAGGACCATGGAGTCGAGCCCGCTCGCCACCCGAAAGGCGTGTTTCACCGCCTGTTCCTGGGGCAGGGTGTAGAGATAGGGGTCGAGGCTCGCGCGCGGCAGGCGGTGGAATTCCGAAAGCCAGTCGATGGCCTGTTCCGGCGCTTCGGTGTTGCAGTAGATCTCCGTGCGGTTGCAGGTGGAGAGGATGGCCGCTTCCTTCACCGCCCGGCGCGAGGCCAGGTCGTGCAGGGCCGGCTCGAGCCGGTCCGAGGGAAACGCCACCTGCTCGCGGATGGCCAGCGGTGCCGTCTGATGGTTGATGCCGAAGGCGAAGAGCTGCATGGCGCGCAAAAACGGCGGGATGCCGCAAAGCGTTTCATTTTACCGCTTTTTCATCAAAGCCTTGAGGCGTCCGTGCCGGGCGGCACGGCCGGGACAGACGCCCGGCCGTACCCGTTCCGGATACGCCCCATCATGGCCTTGCGATGCGACGCACCACGGCCTTCTCCAGTTCCACGAAGAGAAGCACGGCGAGGCCGAACACCAGGATCCGGCCCCAGGCGGCGCCATCCAGGGCAGCAGTGTGGAACAGCTGCTGCATTGGCGGCGCGTAGGTGAAGGCGAGCTGTAGCAGCGCCAGCACGGCGATGGTGACCGGGACCCAGCGGTTGCCGGTCAGGCCCTCCCGGGGCGAAACCGGCCGCACCAGGCGCCGGCAGTTGAGAAGGTAGAACGCCTCACCCACCATGAGCAGGTTGACCGTGGCGGTGCGCGCCACCTCCACCGGCGTGCCGCGGGCCAGCTCCCACAGGAACAATCCCAGGCTGCCGCCCACCAGCAGCACGGACACGAACACCACCCGCCACAACATGAAGGGCGAGAGCACCGCCTCGCGCGGGTCGCGCGGCGGGCGGCGCATGATGTCGGCCTCCGCCGGCTCGAAGGCGAGGGCGAGCGCCAGGGTCACGGCGGTGACCATGTTCACCCACAGGATCTGCACCGGCGTGATGGGCAGCACATCGAGCCCCAACAGCACCGCCGCCACCAGCACGCCGGCCTGGGCGCCGTTGGTGGGCAGGATGAAGACGATGGCCTTGCGGATGTTGTCGTAGATGGTGCGTCCTTCCTCCACCGCCGCGGCGATGGAGGCGAAGTTGTCGTCGGCGAGCACGATCTCGGCGGCCTCCTTGGCGGCCTCCGTCCCCTTGCGGCCCATGGCCACCCCCACATCGGCCTGTTTCAGGGCGGGCGCGTCGTTGACGCCATCGCCGGTCATGGCCACCACCTCGCCATTGGCCTGCAGGGCCTTAACCAGACGCAGCTTGTGTTCGGGGCTTGCCCGGGCGAACACCTCCGTCTCCTGTACTATCCGGCGCAGGGTGGCATCGTCCAGGTTCTCGATCTCGCTGCCCGTGAGCACGCGCACGCCACCATCCGGGCGCAGCCCCAGCTGGTTGCCGATGGCCCGGGCGGTGAGGGCATGATCGCCGGTGATCATGGCCACCCGGATGCCCGCGGCGAGGCAGCTCGCCACCGCCCGGCGGGCCTCCTCCCGGGGCGGGTCGCTCAGCCCCGCCACGGCCAACAGCACGAAGCCGCCGGCTTCCACGTCGGTGAAGCCGAGTTCCCGCTGCCCCGGCGCGGCCGGCTTCATGGCCAGCGCCAGCAGGCGCATGCCCTCTCC
>JBBFMG010000187.1:0-4499 GCA_037478575.1 Burkholderiales bacterium
GCTGGAAGGGGCGGCCATCCCACCAGTCCTGCGGCCGCGCCGCATCGCCCGCGCGCACGTCCGCCCGCAGGCCCAGCCGGTCCAGGTTTTCCTGCACCCGCGCCAGACGCCGGGGATCGCGGTCCAGCGCCAGGAGTTCCACGTCGGCCGTCTCGAGAATGTGGGCAGTCTTCCCGCCCGGTGCGGCGCAGGCATCCAGTACCCGCTGCCCCGGCGCAAGATCGAGCCACTCGGCCGCGTGCTGGGCTCCCGCATCCTGGACCGAGACGAGGCCCTCGGCGAAGCCCGGCAGCGCCTCCACCGGGACCGGCTGCAGAAGACGCAGGCCCGCCCGGCCCACCGGCTGACTATCCAGGCCCGCCCTGCGGAGGGAGGCCTGATAGGCCTCCCGGTCGATGCGGCGCAGGTTCACCCGCAGGGTCATGGGAGGATGGCCCAGCCCCACCTCGAGGAGGGCCCGGTACCGGTCCGGATACTGGCGGCGCAGCCGGTCGATCCACCAGCGGGGATAGCTGAAGCGGGTGGTGTCGCGCCGCTCCACGCGCGCCTTTAGCTCCCCCTGCCGGCGCAGGTAGTTGCGCAACACGCCGTTGACGAAGCCGGCCGCCCAGGGCTTGTCCAGGCTGCGCGCAGCCTCCACGGTCTGATGCACCGCGGCGTGTTGGGGCGCCCGCGCCGCAAACAGCTCGTACAGGCCCACCAGCACCAGGGCGCGCACCAGATCATCCGTCACGGGACGCGGCGCAAGCGCCTCGAGATACGCTCCCAGACGGGTGTAATGGCGCAGGGTGCCATAGCTCAGGTCCTGGACCGCCGCCCGCAGGCGCGGCGGCAGCTCAGCCTGCAACACCTGCGGCAGCGCCTGGCTCAGGCTGCGGCCGGCCGCCACTGCGGCCACCGCCCGCGCCGCCAGGGCCTGGGGCTCAGGCCACGCCACGGGCCAGCGCCAACAGCCGCGCCACGCGGGCCTCCACCGGCGGATGGGTGGAAAACAGGTTCATGAGGCCGCCGCCCGTGAGGGGATTGACGATCATCATCTGGGCGGTCTCCGGATGCGCCTCCGCCGTGGGCATGGGCAGCTGGTGGGCATAGGCGTGGATCTTCTGCAAAGCCGCGGCCAGCGCTTCGGGATCGCCCGAGATTTCCGCGCCGCCCCGGTCGGCCTCGAATTCCCGGGTGCGGGAGATCGCCATCTGAATGATGAGGGCGGCAATGGGGGCCACGATCATGACCAACAGCGCCACCAGGGGATGCACGCCCTCACGCTCGTCGCCCCGGCCACCAAACAGCATGCCGAACTGGGCCAGGGTGGAAATGGCGCCGGCAATGCTGGCCGACAGGGTGGAGATCAGGGTGTCGCGATGCCGGATGTGGGCGAGCTCATGGGCCAGCACACCCCTGAGTTCGCGGGGCGTCAGCAGGCGCAGGATGCCGGTGGTGGCCGCCACTGCCGCATGCTCCGGATCCCGTCCCGTGGCGAAGGCATTGGGCTGGTCCTCGTCGATGATATAGACGCGGGGCATGGGCAGGCCGGCCCGGTGCGCCAGCTCGGCAACCATGCCGTAGAGCTCGGGCGCACTGGCGGCGTCCACCTCCTGCGCCTGGTACATGCGTAGCACCAGCTGATCCGAATTCCAGTAGGCCCAGAAATTGGTCGCGGCCGCGAAGGCGAGCCCCACCAGCATACCCGTGGCGCCACCCAGCGCGAGCCCGATGGCGCCGAACAGGGCGACGATGGCCGCCATGAGCAGGGCGGTCTTGATCCAGTTGCCAAACATGGTCCTCTCCGGAAAACACGATTCCAAGGTTTATAGATGCAGCGATGTGCCCAGGATTTCAACCAGGCCCGGGAACGCAAGGGCGCCCCGGCAGCCGGCCGGGCTCGCGTCAGCCGCTGCGCCCGCCTCAGGCAGGCGCCCGGCTGAGCTGCATGCCCGGGCGCAACGGCGGGCTGGCGGCGAAGGCCGCCGCGGCAAGCCGCCGGGCACCTTCCCGCTGCAGCTCGGTGATGCGCAGAAGGCCCGCCCCGGTGCCCACCAGCACGCCCTCCCGATCGACGGCGACCACCCGCCCGGGCGGGGCCTCGCCCGCCTCGGCACGGGCAAACCAGATGCGCAGGCGCTCGCCGTCGAGCCAGGTATAGGCCACGGGAAAGGGATTGTAGGCGCGCACCGCCCGGGCAATGGTCTCGGCGGACTGGTTCCAGTCGATCAGGGCCTCCTCCTTGGTCAGCTTCGGCGCGTAGGTGGCCAGGCTCTCGTCCTGGGGCACAGGCACCAGGCTGTCCAGCCGGTCCAGGGCTTCCACGATGGCCTCGCCACCCAGGGCGGCCAGCCGGTCGTGGAGCGTCTGGGCCGTATCCTCGGGCTCGATCGCACAGGCTTTCCGAAGCAGCATGGGCCCGGTGTCCAGTCCCTCGTCCATCTGCATGATGGTGATGCCCGTCTCGGCATCCCCCGCGAGCAGGGCGCGCTGGATGGGAGCCGCCCCCCGCCAGCGGGGCAAAAGGGACGCATGGATGTTGAGGCAACCCCGTGTTGGAATGTCCAGCACCGCCCGGGGCAGGATCAGCCCGTAGGCGGCCACCACCATCACGTCCGGATGAATCTTGCGTAAGGTTTCCTGCACCGCGGCCTCCCGCAGGCTCGCCGGCTGCGCCAGTGCAAGCCCGTGTTCCAGCGCCAGGGCCTTGACGGGACTGGGTTTTGGCCTGAGACCCCGGCCGGCCGGGCGGTCCGGCTGGGTGAGCACCAGGGCGATATGGTGCCCCGCAGCGATTAAGGATTTCAGCGCGGCGGCCGCAAATTCCGGCGTGCCCGCAAACACGAGCTGCATGGCCGCCTCACATGGTCTCGCGCTGGCGTTTCCTGAGCTTCTGCCGGATGCGGTTCTGTTTCAGGCGGGACAGATATTCGACGAATACCTTGCCCTGGAGATGATCCATCTCATGCTGGATGCACACCGCAAGCAGACCCTCGGCGTCGAGGGTAAAGGGCTGGCCGTTGCGGTCCAGGGCACGCACCGTCACGCGTTCGGCCCTCGTCACGCGGTCATAGATGCCGGGCACGGACAGACAGCCTTCCTCGTGTTCGGCCTGGCCCTCGGCGCGCAGCAGTTCCGGATTGATCAGCACCAGCAGCCGATCGCGGGTTTCCGACACGTCGATGACGATGACCCGTTCGTGCACGTCCACCTGGGTGGCGGCCAGGCCGATGCCGGGGGCGGCGTACATGGTCTCGGCCATGTCGTCCACCAGCCTGCGGATGCGGTCGTCCACCACCGCCACGGGTTTGGCCACCGTGTGCAGACGCTCATCCGGGTAATGTAGGATTTTTAATATCGCCATCGAAAAAACACTTGCCGAGTGAAGCTTTTAGATGCAGAATTTAAACCAAACTCCAGCATCCGGATTGCATAAGGCCGCACTTTTTGGCTGGAGTTCCCCGCCATTGCACGTCGATCGAGGGTGCCCATGCGCAAAGCCATTATAACGTTGCTCGTCATCGGCAGTTTTGTTTCCCTGGGCGCCCGCGCGCAGGAGGCGCAGGTCAAGGACGGCGCGCCCGAGCGCTACGTGGTGGTCAAGGGGGACACTCTGTGGGGCATCGCCGGTAAGTTCCTGGACCAGCCCTGGCGCTGGCCCGAGCTCTGGCAGCTCAACCGCGACCAGATCCGCAACCCCCACCGCATATATCCCGGCGACGTGGTGGTGCTGGAGCGTCTGGCCGACGGCAAGGGCCGCCTGCGCCTGGTGAAGAACCAGAAATACACGGGGCGCGAGACCGTGGTCGTCTCCCCTGCCGCACGCATCGAACCCCATCCGGACACGCCGGCCATCCCGGTGATTTCTCCCGCTGACATCGGGCCCTTCCTGTCCCAGCCGCTGGTGATCGAGAAGGATGGTCTGGCCGGTGCGCCGGAGATCGTCGCCTCCGAGGAGAACCGGGTGGTCATCGGTGCCGGCAACCGGGCCTATGTGACCGGGCTCAAGCCGGGCGATCCCCAGCAGTGGCAGGTGTTACGGCCCGGCCGAGCCCTGGTGGACCCCGACACCCAGGAGATCCTGGGCTATGAGGCGGTCTATCTGGGCGAAGCCCGGGTGAAGCGTTTTGGCGAGACCTCCACCATCGAGATTCTGCGCGCGGTGGCCGAGATCAACCGGGGCGACCGCCTGGTGCGCGTGAGCGAAGGCGAGCTCAGCAACTTCGTGCCCCACGCCCCGGACCGGCCCGTCCGGGGACGCATCGTTTCGGTGTATTCGGGCGTGGCGGAAGCCGGGCCCAAGGCCATCGTCGCCCTCAACCGGGGCAGCCGGGACGGTCTGGAAAGGGGCCAGGTGCTGGCCATCTACCGCCACGGGATGACCGTGCCCGTGGCAGAGAGCAAGGCCAAGGAGCCTCGGCCCCTGCGCAACTGGCACCAGACCGAGTGCCTCAAGAAAGACGCCAAGATCAGTTTCGACCAGTTCTATGACCGCGCCCAGGCCTGGGGCCCCTGCC
>JBBFMG010000188.1:0-4483 GCA_037478575.1 Burkholderiales bacterium
GCGGCAGCGCGGCCTTCACCGCGCGCCGACCCTCCTCGATCGCTTCCCTGCCGCGGTGAAACTCCATCAGCCCCAGGTGGGCGAGGCGCGGCGCCACCACGGCATCCGGAGGCTCGCCCGCCATGCGGCTGCGGGCAATGCGCACCTGCATGATGTTGATGCTGGAAGCCACCACGTCCAGGACCGAAGGCAGCGCCTGGCCGTTGCGCGGCATGAATTCCGACAGACGGGCCTGCAGCTTCATGAGCCAGGCACTCACCTCTCCTTCACGGGCAGCCTTGCGCCGGGGCCGCAGATGGCGACCGAGCACGTCGGCGGACAGATCCACCGCGATCACCACATCCGCCCCCATGGCCCGCGCCAGGGACACCGGCACCGGATTCACCAGCCCGCCATCCACCAGCAGGTGGCCATCGCGCGCCACCGGCGTGAACAGCCCGGGCAGGGCGATGGAAGCACGCACCGCATCCATGGTGGATCCCTCACGCAGCCAGACCTCGTTGCCGCTGGCCAGCTCGGTGGCCACCGCGCCGAAGGGAATCGCCAGCGCCTCCACGGGCCGGTCCACGAAATTGCGGCGGAAAAACTCCATGAGCCGCTCGCCCCGGATCAAGCCGCCGCTGAATTTCACGTCGAGAAAGGCGATCACGTCCGCAAGGCGCAGGCTCTCCACCCACTGGCCGAAGCGCTCGATCTCACCCGCGGCATAGGCCGCCCCCACCAGTGCCCCGATGGACGTGCCGCATACCAGGTCCGGCCGAATCCCCGCCTCCTCCAGCGCCCGCAGCACGCCCACGTGCGCCCAGCCACGGGCACTGCCACTGCCCAAGGCAAGGCCGATGCGGGGCCGGTGGGTCTGCGCCATGGGATCTAACCGACCAGGCGCGCCACCAGGGGGGTGGTGCGGGAGTAGGTCACGAACAGCTCGTGGGTGGCCCGGGTCAGGGCCACGTAGGCAAGACGCACGTCATCGGCGAGCTCCTCACTGTCGAGGGCGCCCAACCCGGTCACCGCCACGCAGGGAAACTCCAGGCCTTTGCAGTTGTGCATGCTCAAGAAGCGCACCGCTTCGCAGCGAACATCGATACGGTTACGGTTTTTCCTGACGCGGTCGACGGGAATGCCGTGTCGTTCGCATAGGCGGGCGATCCGTTCGCCAATGGCATGCTCCGGAAATACCACGGCCATCTCGCCCCAGCGGTAGCCGCCTTGCTGCCGCGCCTGCAGCCACTCCGCGACGGCGTGGGCCTCACCGTCGAAATCGACACAGGCCCGCACCAGGGGCTCAGGCCCCTCCCGGCCAGCCGTCTCCGGCAGCACGATGGTCTCGCCTCCCTCCTCGAAACCGGGGGTCTGCAGGACATCGGCCGCGAAGCGGCAGGCGAAGCGCAGAATCTGCGCAGTGTTGCGATAGTTGACCTTGAGCACCGTGGTCCGCCCGGACGCTTCGATCCCCAATTGCTTCCATACCGGGCGCTTCCTGCCCTTGTAAATGGCCTGGGCATCATCATAGACCACGAGCAGCGAGCGTGTGTCCGGATGCACCATGCGCGCCGCGAGCGCAAGCCACTCCGGTTCGAAGTCATGGGCTTCATCGATGAGGACCGCGTCATACTGCCCCGGCGGGATCAACCCCCTGTCCACGGCTTCGATGACACGCGTTACGCCAGCCTGCAGACGAGCCTCATAGGCCGGATATTCCTGCTCGGTGGGCAGCGGCAGATCGTAGGTGCGCAGCATGCGAAAGCACCATGAATGAAAAGTGAAGACGTGGACCTTGTCCTCCACGCCCCTATCCTGCATGGCATTTTCGATACGTCCGGCAATGCCATTGCCGTAGCACAGCACGAGCACCGGACGCGTCGCAACCCGTGCCAGATGTTCGGCCCGAAAAACGAGGACGAGTGTTTTGCCGGAACCGGCCACCCCCCGTATGATGCGATGCCCTTCACCCAGGCTGCGGGCGAGCTGTTCCTGCTGCAGATCCATCACGGTGAGGATATGGTCGTCGCGACTGGCAGCAACCGGCTCCTCCAGCGGGAGTGCAATCTGGCGGATGCGGATTTCGGGAAAAAGAATGGCACGCACCCGATCCAGTTGCGGCATGGACAACATCCGCCCCGGCCGGCGGGATACCAGGGACCAGATGCGCTCGCGGAAATCATCCGCCTCCATCGTCTCCGTCATTTCGTCCCTGCAGACCACCCGTTCGGGCGGGATGATCTGGCCCATGTCCGTGGACTCGAATTGCCGGCGCGTGATGTTGGTGAGCACCACCCCAAAGCCAAACGGCACACAGAGCTGCCCCCGTTGTGGGCCATCCGGGATGAGCAGGGAAGCATCCTGCTTGAGCGCATCCACCACCCGGTACATGTACTGGCGCACCTGCTCGATGGGATTGACGTGCCGCACCGGGCCCGTGTTCGTGAGCAGGGTCACCTCGAAGCGGTCGGCCTCGATGAGATTGTCGAGACGCCAGTCCTTGACCTCCAGCACGACCAAGCCACGCGCCGGATGCAGGATGACGAAATCCGGACGCTGGCCCCACGGCCCCACCGGCAGGTTGTGCCAGACCAGGGCGTTTTCTTCCAGAAAGTCGCGCAGCCGTTCGGCGAATCTCAGTTCGCCCCGGCTATCGAAGCGCGCACTACCGAGCGTCGGAATGAGCGTGGCCATGTCTCAGGTAGTCGGCAGATCGTTCCAAGTCTTTAGCGCCAGCGATCCCGCTGTCAGCATCAAACCCTCGCGCGCCGCGACGTCACACGGCCCCTGCGTCCGTCAGGATCTCAGCCGATCAGCCAGTGGGCAAGCAGCGGCACCAGCACCGCGGTCATGAGACCGTTGAGGCCCATGGCCAGACCGGAAAAGGCACCGGCCAGTGCCGAGATCTGGAAAGCACGGGCAGTGCCGATGCCATGGGAGGTGAGTCCGATGGCAAAGCCCTTGATGGCATCGTCCCGGCAGCCGAGGCGGTCGAGCAGCCACTGGCCCAGCACCGCGCCCAGGATGCCGGTGAGCACCACGAACACGGCAGTCAGGCTGGGAATGCCGCCGATCTTTTCCGAGATGCCCATGGCGATGGGCATGGTGGCGGACTTGGGTGCCAGGGACAGGGCCACTTCCCGGCTTCCCCCCAGGAGTCGCGCAATGCCGTAGGCGGAGAGTGCCGCCACCGCCGAGCCGGCCACGAGCGTGACCAGCAGGGGTACCCACATGCGCCGCAAACGGTCCAGATGCTGGTAGAGGGGTATGGCCAGCGCCACCGTCGCCGGGCCCAGCAGGAAGTGCACGAACTGGGCGCCATCGAAATAGGTTTGATAGGGTGTTCCGGTCAGGCGCAGCACCACTACCAGCGTTGCGACTGAAAGCAGCACGGGGTTGGCCAGGGGATGGTGCTTCAGGTGGCGCGAAACCAGGGTGGCGCCCTGGTAGGCGATCAGGGTCAGCGTAAGCCACAGCAGCGGGCTCGCCGCCAGATACACCCAGATGTGGCCCAGCCTGCCGGTCACGGCCGCTGTCCCCTGTCTTGCCGACGACGGTGCAGGCTGCGCAGCAACAGGGCGCTGCCGGCGAGGGTGATCAGGGTACCCAGCGCCAGGCTCGCCGTGATGGGCAGCCACTCTTCCCACAAGCGCGGCAAGTAGAGCATCACCCCCACGCCGCCGGGAACGAACAGGATGGAAAGATGGGCGAGCAGGCCATTGGCGGTATCGGACAGTGCCTGGGGCGCCCCGCCCCGCAGCACCAGGGTGAGGAGGAGCAGGCCCATGCCCACCACCGGCCCCGGCACCGGTAGCGCAAACACCTGCACCAGCACCTCGCCGGCCAGCTGAAACAGCAGGAGAATGGTGAGGGCGCCGAGCATGGCCGTCGCGGGAAGGTCTCAGCCACCCCGCCGGGACGGATTCACAGCTGGTCCAGCCGCACCCATTCGTTTTCCTTCAGTGCCACCTCGTACTGGGCCCAGCGTGCGAATTCCCCACGGGGCAGCGTCGCGGTACGGCGACGGTTGGCCCCGGCGACCACCTTGAAGGTCACCGTGCCATCCTCGTTTTCCCGGATGACCTGGTACACGGCCCACTTGGCCCCGTAGATGCCGTTGCTGTAGCAGCGGCCATAGCGAATCTCGTCTTCGGACAAGCCCGTTCTCCCGACTCAGCATTTCCGGGCGCGATGCGCCCGCGCGGCTTCCTGCGCCGCGTGATCCAGCAATTGTGCCGCCCGGGCCAGGGCGGTCGCAAGCGGCAGATCGTCGGGCGCGGCCTGGAAACAGCCGTCGAAGTGGGCCTCAAGGAGAGGACGCGCCGCGGGATCGATGCGGCCCGAGATCAGGGTCACCGGCACCCCGCAGGCGTGGGCCAGGCGGGCCACTTCCAGAGGCAGCTTGCCATGCAGGGTCTGCTGATCCGAGCGGCCTTCCCCGGTCAGAACCCAGTCGGCGCCGGCGATGGCCTGGGGCAGCCCCACCCGCTCACAGACCAGT
>JBBFMG010000189.1:0-4424 GCA_037478575.1 Burkholderiales bacterium
GATCGCCTGCAGGCCATGGAGGGCGGGACGATTGCCTTCGGCTTCGGCACCCATCCCAAGGAGCAGGGGGCGATGCGCGGCGGCCCGATGTTCGAACTGCTGTTCGGCATCGACACCCTGTTGCGCCGCCAGGGCCGGCGTGACCGCTTCACGCTGGTGTTCTTCAACCCGGCGAAGGAGCCGGGCAAGCGTCTGGGCGAGAAGGCCGTGGCGGGCCTGCTGCGGCAGATGGAAAAGCGCGGCATCGTCACCCATCTGGGGCACAAGCTCCTGGGCTTCGAGGCGGACCGGGTGAAGACCGAGGGCGGCGACATTGCGGCCGACCTGATCCTGTTCATGCCCGGCATGACCGGGCCCGCCTGGGCGGCGGATTCCGGCCTGGCCCTGTCGGAAGGCGGCTTCTTCAAGGCCGACGTCCACTGCCGTGTCGAGGGTGCGGACAAGGTCTTCGTGGCGGGCGACGCCGGCAGCTAACCCGGGCCGGACTGGCTGCCCAAGCAGGCGCACATGGCCGATCTGCAGGCGAAGACCGCGGTGGAAAACCTGCTTGCCGCCCTCGACGGCCGGCCGCCGGCAGCGCGCTTCAAGGCCGAGCTCATCTGCATCGTCGATACCCTGGACCGGGGCATCCTGGTCTATCGCGACGAGAAGCGCGCCCTGCTGATGCCGCCCTGCCGCCTGTTCCACTGGGCGAAGCGGTTCTTCGAATGGCTCTACCTGCGTCCCTACCGGTGCCGGGGCTGAGCATGGAGCGCTCACCGCACTCCGCCTGGGCGCGGGGCCTCTCCCTGCTTGGCGCGTTCACCCTGATGCTGCTGGTGACCCTGGCCCCACGCGCCCTCACGACTTCCGATGGGAGCGTGGTCAGTCACGGGCTGCTGACGCTGGTGATGTGGGGGCTGTGCGCCGGCTTCGTGCACGGCGTGGGCTTCTTGCCGCGGCATCCCCTGTTGCGGGCGCTGCTGGGTCCCGTCCCCGCCTGGCTGGGCATGGGGCTCGGGTTTTCCTTTTACTTTCGTCATTTCGTGGGTTGAATCATGCCATCGCACCCAGACGTTTTGCCTTCCCCCTACGAGCGCATCGGCGGCGATGCCGGCCTGCGCAGGCTGGTGGAGCGCTTCTACGCGCTCATGGACACGCTGCCGGAAGCCTACGCCGCGCGCAAGCTGCACCCGGCCGACCTGAGTGGATCGGCGGAGAAACTGTTCGATTTCCTCTCGGGCTGGCTGGGCGGGCCGCCGCGCTACGTGGAAAAGCACGGCCATCCCATGTTGCGGCGACGCCACTTCCCCTATGCCATCGGTCCACGGGAGCGTGACGAGTGGCTCCTGTGCATGCGGCTCGCGCTGGAAGACACGGTGGCTGACCCGGCGCTGCGGCGCGCCCTCGAAGCGCGCTTCACCGAGCTGGCGGAACACCTGCGCAACCAAGGCGAGGGGGCCCGTCCCTGCGGGCATCACGGCATGCCCGTTGAGGCGTAGCGGTCTGTCCGCGCGCCATTCTGCCTGCCGCGCCCGCGGCAGGCAGAGGATGCAGGCCGTGGCGTAAGCCGCCTGCATGTCCAGGCATTCTTTTCTTTCACGTCCAGGAGGCATTCATGAAGCACACCCTGTTGCAGGAAAAATACCCGGTCTATGTGGCCGAGATCGACAAGGGCGAGACGCCCTGCCGGAGCGTCGATGATGTGGTGGCCTACCTCAGGCAGAAGATCGCCGAGCATCCCAAGGTGCAGTTCATCGGCGTGTTCGACCACTACGCCCATACCCAGGCCATTGGCGGCGAGATCAATCCGGAGATCAAAGCGGCGGTGGACGTGATGTTCTGCTTCGGTTTCGCCCTGCCCAATCCCCAGGTGCTGGCGGTGCGCCCGCGCGCCATCGGCGTCGCCGACCTGGGCAGCAAATTCGTGGTGAGCTTCATGGAAGCCCCCATGCAGCCTGCCAACGCGGCCATGGAAGCCTGGGTCCAGGGCCTGCGCCGCGCCGCGTGAGTCTCCCACACCCCCACAAGGAACCGACATGGCCCATATCGTCATCATCGGCGCCGGCACCGGCGGCACGCCGGCCGCCTATGAGATCCGCGCGCTGCTCGACAAGACGCATCGCGTCACCCTCGTCAACGCGTCGGAGAATTTTCAGTTCGTGCCTTCCAATCCCTGGGTCGCCCTGGGCTGGCGCGACCGGCGCGACACCAGCTTTCCCCTGCGCCCCTACCTCGAGAAGAAAAACATCGGCTTCATCGCCCAGCGCGTGGAGCAGATCGATGCGCTTCACCAGCGCCTGTACCTGCGCGATGGAAGCACACTGGACTACGACTATCTCGTGCTGACCACCGGACCGCGGCTGGCGTTCGATCTGGTGCCCGGCGCCGGCCCGGAATCGGGCCACACGCAGTCGGTGTGCACCCTGGAGCATGCGGAGCGGGCGCACGAGGCATATCAGGCGTTTCTGCGGGATCCCGGCCCGGTCATCGTCGGGGCGCTGCCGGGGGCGTCCTGCTTCGGGCCGGCTTACGAATACGCCATGGCGCTGGAGACCGACCTGCGCCGGCGCAAGCTGCGCCACAAGGTGCCCATCACCTATGTCACCCCCGAACCCTACGTGGGCCACATGGGCCTGGGCGGGGTGGGGGACTCCAAGGGACTAATGGAAGCGGAAATGCGCCAGCGTCACATCAAGTGGATCACCAATGCCAAGGTCACCGCGGTGGAGCCCCAGCGCATGCATGTCGAGGAATACAACGACCTCGGCGAGAAGATCCGCGAGCAGGTGCTGGACTTCAAATACGCCATGATGCTGCCCGCCTTCCGCGGCGTGGACGCGGTGGCCGCGGTGGAGGGCCTGTGCAATCCGGCGGGTTTCGTGATCGTGGACGAGCAACAGCGCAGCCCGAAATATCCCAATATCTACGCCGCCGGGGTGGGCATCGCCATTCCGCCGGTGGAAGCCACGCCGGTGCCCACCGGCACCCCGAAGACCGGCTACATGATCGAGTCCATGGTGTCCGCCATCGCGCACAACATCGCCGACGAACTGGCCGGCCTGCCGCCCACCCACACCGGCACCTGGAGCACCATCTGCCTGGCCGACATGGGCGACACGGGTGCCGCCTTCGTGGCCATTCCCCAGATCCCGCCGCGCAACGTAACCTGGGCGAAGAAGGGCAAATGGGTGCACCTGGCCAAGGCGGCGTTCGAGAAGTACTTCATCCGCAAGATGAAGACTGGCAACTCCGAACCCATCTACGAGAAATACATGCTCAAGGCCCTGGGCATCCAGCGCCTGAAATAGGCGGCCGCACAGTCCCCGGCGTCCCTTACAATGCGCGGGTGCTTGCCCTGCGCATTTTCTCCATCGTCTTTCCCGTCTTCGCCGTCATCGGTCTGGGCTGGTGGTACGGGCGCGTCAAGCGCCCGGACATCCAGGTCACCAACCAGATCAGCATGGACGTGCTGGTGCCGGCGCTGGTGTTCGCCGCGCTGGCGTCCAAATCCTTCGACTTCGCCCACTACTGGCCGCTGGCCCTGGGAGGTGCGGCGGTGATCCTGGGTTCGGGATTGCTCGCCTGGCCGGTGGCGCGCCTGATGGGGGTGGACGGGAAGACCTTCGTGCCGCCCATGATGTTCAACAATTCGGGCAACATGGGCATCCCCCTCATCGTGCTCGCCTTCGGCGAGGAGGCGCTGCCCGCCGCGATCATCCTGTTCCTGGTGGAGATGATCCTGCACTTCTCCCTGGGCCCCTATCTGCTGGCCCACCGCCTGCATCCGCTGCAGCTAATGAAGACGCCGGTGATGGCGGCCACCGCGCTGGGGGTGGCGGTGAGCCTGTCCGGGGTGACGGTGCCCGGCCCTCTCTACACCGCCATCAAGATGGTGGGGGATGCTTCCATTCCCATGCTGCTGTTTGCCCTGGGCGTGCGCCTCAATCAGGTGTCCTTCCGCGACTGGCACCTGGGCGCGGCAAGCGGTATCGTCGCGCCGGCCACCGGGATCGTCATGGTGCTGCTGGTCGCACCGCTGCTCGAGCTCACCCCCGTGCAGCAGTCCATCCTGCTGGTATTCGGCGCGCTGCCGCCGGCGGTGCTCAATTACCTGATGGCGGAGCAGTACCGGCAGGAGCCGCACAAGGTGGCCTCCATCGTTTTGCTGGGCAATCTGGCGTCCCTGGCGGTGATGCCGGTAGTATTGGCTTTTGCCCTGTCCTGATGCCATGGCCGTCAAACTCCCCCCCAACAACACCGACGTTCCCGCAGCCTACCTGGGCGCCTGGCGCAAGCGCGCGGCCGACACGCGCAGTCTCTGGCTGCAGACCACGCGCCTGCACGCCATGATCGACATCCCCGCGGACCGGCCGGATTTTTCCGGGCGCACG
The DNA here is from genome assembly GCA_037478575.1 of Burkholderiales bacterium. Lineage (GTDB taxonomy): Bacteria > Pseudomonadota > Gammaproteobacteria > Burkholderiales > Thiobacteraceae > Thiobacter. Next base: position 4,374 of record JBBFMG010000189.1, read on the forward strand.
TCCTGGGAACAGTTCAGCGACGAAGAGCTCATGGTGCTGGCCCATCAGGGT
>JBBFMG010000190.1:0-4410 GCA_037478575.1 Burkholderiales bacterium
GGAGCTGGAAGTCACCGAGTCGGTGGCGGCGGGCCACGCCGACGCCGTGCGCCGCACGCTGCAGCCCTTGGTGCAAGCCGGCTTTCCCATCGCCATCGACGACTTCGGCACCGGCTACTCGTCACTGGCGTACCTGCGCCGGCTGGGTTTTCGCCGGCTCAAGATCGACCGCGCCTTCGTCGACGGACTGCCGGACGACGCCAACGACAGCACGATCACCCGCGCGATCCTCGGGCTGGCGCGGGACTTCGGCCTGCAGGTGGTGGCCGAGGGCGTGGAAACGCCGGCCCAGTGGCAGTGGCTGCGGGAGCATGGCTGTGACCTCGCCCAGGGCTACCTGTTTGGGCGGCCCATGCCTGCGGCGGAAATCGAGACGCACCTGACGGCGCCGGCGGGCCTTGCCGCGCCCGCCTGAACGTTCCACAAGCTCCCGCAAAACTGGGATAATTCCCAGATTTTGCCGGGCTCGTCGTGACCAGTCTCACCTACATCATTCTCGCCAGCGTCGCCGGCGGCGTGTTGAGCCTCCTGGTGGCCGCGGCGGTCGCCTTTTCCGCCAGCGCGGCCCTGGTGCCGGTGCTGGTGAGTTATGCCATCGGCGCGCTGCTGGGCGCCGCCTTCCTGGAAATCCTGCCCCATGCCCTGGAGGAAGGGCCCAGCGTGGGCGCGGTGAGCGCCACCCTGCTCGTGGGCATCCTGCTCTTCTTCCTGCTGGAAAAGCTGGTGCTCTGGCGCCACTGCCACACCGACGCCTGCGAGGCCCACGCGCCCGAGCAGGCGGGCCACGACCATGGTCGCAGCGGGCTCATGATCACCGTGGGCGATACCTTCCACAATTTCGTGGACGGCGTGATCATCGCCGCCGCCTTTCTCACCAGCGTGCCCCTGGGAATGATCACTGCGCTCGCCATCATCGCCCATGAGATTCCCCAGGAAGTGGGCGATTTCCTGATCCTGCTCCATTCGGGCTACAGCAAAGCGCGGGCCTTCGCCCTCAACCTGCTGTCCAGCCTGGCCACCCTGGTGGGCGGCGTGCTGGCCTGGTATGCCCTGGAGGCGGTGCGGGGCTGGGTGCCCTTCGCCCTGGCCCTGGCAGCGGCGAGCATGATCTACGTGGCGGTGGCGGACCTCATCCCGGGCCTGCACCGGCGCGCCGAGCTGCGCGCCACCCTGCAGCAGGTGCTATTGATCGCCCTCGGTGTGGGGTCCATCCTGGGGGCGGATGCGCTGGTGGGACACCTTGCGTAGGCGGCGGCCCATGAACCACAGGAACAGGGCCGCCGGTGCCAGGCCCCAGCCCAGAAACAGGGTGAGACCGGCCGCGAAACTTTTCGCGGTCAGCGCCATCATGAGCACCACATACAGCCAACCGATGACGATGAGGTACATGTCCGACTCCCGGTGGAAAAGCCCGCCGATTTTACTCGCCGCTGCGGAAAGGGCGTCATGAAAACCCCGCGTGTCGGTTTCGTCTCCCTCGGCTGTCCCAAGGCCACCGTGGATTCCGAGCACATCCTTACCCGGCTGCGGGCGGAGGGCTATGACATCGTGGGCAGCTATGCCGAAGCGGACCTGGTGATCGTCAACACCTGCGGCTTCATCGACGCCGCGGTGGAGGAGTCGCTGGACACCATTGGCGAAGCGCTCCAGGAAAACGGCAGGGTGATCGTCACCGGTTGCCTGGGCGCCAAGGGAGACGTGGTGAGCGCCAACTATCCCCAGGTGCTGGCGGTGACCGGCCCCCATGCCACGGAAGAAGTCATGGCGGCGGTCCATGCCCATCTGCCCAAACCCCACGATCCCTACACCGACCTGGTGCCGCCCCAGGGTGTGCGGCTCACGCCCCGCCACTACGCCTATCTCAAGATTTCCGAGGGTTGCAACCACCGTTGCACCTTCTGCATCATCCCCTCCCTGCGCGGCGACCTGGTGAGCCGGCCCGTGCACGAGGTGATGCGCGAGGCGGAGAGCCTGGTGCGCGCCGGCGTCCGGGAGATCCTGGTCATCTCCCAGGACACCAGCGCCTACGGGGTGGATGTGAAATACCGCACCGGCTTTCACGGCGGCCGCCCCCTGCGCACGCGCATCACGGAACTGGCGCAGGCCCTGGGCGAGCTGGGTGTGTGGGTACGCCTGCACTACGTCTATCCCTATCCCCACGTGGACGAACTGATCCCCCTCATGGCCGAGGGCAGGATCCTGCCTTATCTGGACATTCCCTTCCAGCATGCGAGCCCCCGCATCCTCAAGGCCATGAGGCGTCCCGCTGCGGCGGAGGATACCCTGCGGCGCATCGAGCGCTGGCGTGAGATCTGCCCCGATCTCGTCATCCGCAGCACCTTCATCGTGGGCTTCCCCGGCGAGACCGAGGACGATTTCCAGGAGCTGCTGCAGTTCCTGGAAGAAGCCCGGCTCGACCGGGTGGGCTGCTTCACCTATTCGCCGGTGGAGGGGGCTGCGGCCAATGCGCTGCCCGATCCCGTGCCGGAGGCGGTGAAGGAGGAACGCCGCCAGCGCCTGATGCTGGTGCAGGAGGACATCAGCGCCCAACGGCTGGCGGCCCGGGTGGGGCGCCGCCTGCGCGTGCTGGTGGACGAGGTGGACGAGGAGGGCGCGGTGGCCCGTTCCTTCGCCGATGCGCCCGAGATCGACGGTCTGGTGTATGTCACGGACGGCCAGTCCCTGAAGCCTGGGGCGTTTGCCGAAGTCATCGTCACTGACAGCGACGTGCACGACCTGTGGGCCCGGCTGGCGCCTGCCGGCGACATGCCCTGAGCGCCATCAGGGGTGTTCCCCGCAAACGGCGCCGCTGGTGTTAGCATTCCCGGAAACCCTTGGGGAACGTCGAAACGGGGCTGCCATGGAAAACTTCCACCAGATCGTGGACGCCGTCCAGACCAACTGCTACATCAACGATGCGCGTCATGCCCAGGACATGACCATGTGCACCTATCTCCTGGAGATGCGCCAGTTCTACCGCTGGGAGCACAGTCTTCCCTACTCCCGCCGGCTGCCCAAGGACGAACTGGGGGCGTGGCTTACGGAACGGGAGGCCCTGTGGCAGGGACTGGAAAACCAGGATTACCGTCCCGTGCCCGTGGCCTCTGGCCCGCGCGATCCCTTCGAGGCCGAGGCCATCAATGCCGATCTGGTGCCGGAGGGCTATGTCTATGGCGGCGGCATTGGCCGCTTCAACCGGCCCCATTTCTTCCTGGCCCGGCTCGGCCGGCGCGAAGTGCGCCACGGCGTCACCGTGCTCATCGCCGATTGCGAATACGCCCGTGACCTCATCGCACCGCCGGCGGCGCTTTTGGACCGCACCGTCTATCTGCGGCGGGAAGCGGTCCAGGATTTCCTCTGGAGCAAGCTGGAGGAATGGAACTGGAAGCGTCAGGACAACGCCCTGGGACGGGCTTTCGCCTGCTACGACTTCGATGGCCAGCCGGATGCCTCGCTGGAACGCATGACCGAAGTGGAAGGCGAGGCCATGATCCTGCACGAGCTGGGCGAGGCCCTGGCAGGCGAGCTTCTGGGTGAGGCGCGCTGGCAGGCGGTGCTCGCAGGCTGCAACCGCCACAAACCCGAGATCGTGGCGCGCGCCGTGCGCGACAACCTGGCCGACTGCATGATGACCCTGCCCACCCTCCTGGAACGGGGCATGGACAGTTCCATCCACTTCTATTTCGGCAACTTCACGGGCATGCGTCTCAAGCTCTTCCCCAGTGCCTTCCAGGCCTACCGGCAGGGTGTGGAAGCGGGCCACTGGCAGGCCCTGAAGGATGTGGCTGCCCGGGGGCGGGAACACTGGGAAGCCATCGCCCGCCGCATCGTCGCCATCGACCGCAGCGACCCCGATGCCGACCGCCGGCTGGCGGCTCTGGCGGACGAAGCCGTGCTCTGAATCCTGTACCTCATCGCGGCTGAAGCCGCTCCCACAGGGTAGTGGGTCCCATGGGTCGTGGGAGGCGCTTCAGCGGCGACTCTCGGGCGGAGGGTGATCCATCGCGGCTGAAGCCGCTCCCACGGCGGCAGGAGGGGCTACTCTTCCTGCTTTTTCGCGGGTTTGACCAGCTGCACCACCTTGGCGGACTTGGGGGCCTGGTCCGGATAGAAGGGACGCATGGGCGCAAGGCCCAGCATTTCGGCGAGTTCCCGCTCCCGCGCGGCGATCAGGCCGAAGCATTCCCGAATGTCGCGGATGGTGCTTTCACGCAGGGGGTTGGGACGGCCGGCGGTGGGCGTGACGTCCTTGACCACGGCCGCCAGCACCTTGCGCATCACGCGCAGGATCTGTTGCTCCTTGGTCAGTTCATCGGTGGAAGTGGGGTTGCTCATGGGGTCTTTCCTCGCTGGATGCCGGACAACCCGACACTCTACCCGCTTGCCCAGCGAGCGTCCATGGGCCGGCTA
>JBBFMG010000191.1:0-4379 GCA_037478575.1 Burkholderiales bacterium
TCAGCTAACTCTTCCCCTTGCCGGGCGAGTAGAGGACTTTCACCTCCAAGTGGGTGCGCCCTGCCGGGCGCACCATGTTAGAAAGCCCCGCTCCGGGGCTTTCGCCTTTTCTGCCCGCGGCCGGGCTCTGGCAAAGATGCTATGATGCCCGGGTTCGTTCCGCCGCCGGGCGGTCACCGCGGATCGGTTCCATGCGCCTGCTCATTCTCCTGGTTGGCCTCTTCCTGCTCTATCTCGTCATCAAGAGCTATTACCGCAGCCTGCAGGCGCCGCCCCAGGCCCGGCCGCCGGCCCAGGCCGAAGACATGGTGCGCTGCGTGACCTGTGGCGTGAACACGCCGCGCAGCGAAGCCATCTTCAGCGGCGGCGAATTCTTCTGCTGCGAAGAGCACCGGAAGGCCCGCCGCAAATAAGCGCGCCCATGTGGCCCGACGCTTCTGCCCGACCACCGCGCGTCAGCGAAACCTACTGGCAGTCGCTGCACTACTTCAACCTGTACCGGCTGATCGTCGCCGGGGTGATCCTGCTCGCCCATCTGCTGCTGGGCGAGCAGATCCTGATCGGACGCTACCACCCCACCCTGTTCGTGGTGGCCAGCCTGCTCTACATCCTGTTCGGCGGCGTGCTCATGGTGACCACGCACAACCGCTGGCCGCGGTTCGAGCTGCAGCTGTCGGTGCAGGTGCTGGCGGACGTGCTGCTGATCGCAGTGCTCATGTTCGCCAGCGGCGGCATGGCCAGCGGTCTGGGCTTGTTGCTGCTCATCACCCTGGCGGCTTCCAGCCTGGTCGCCCAGGGACGGCTGGCCATGTTCCATGCCGCGGTGGCCACCCTCGCCGTGCTCACGGAGCAGACCCTCTGGGCCTTGCGGAGCGACGGCAGCGCGGATTATTTCCAGACGGCACTTTTGTCCGTGAGTTTTTTCGCGGTGGCCGGGCTGGCCCACTACCTGGGACGCCGGCTCTATCTCACGGAGGAACTGGCCCGCCAGCGCGGGCTGGACCTCGCCAACCTCGATCTGGTGAACCAGCTGGTGATCCAGGACATGCAGGATGGCGTGATCGTGGTGGACGGCGAAGGCCACGTGCGGCAGGTCAATCCCCAGGCGGAACGCATCCTGGGCCCGCTGCCCGGTCCGCGCGGGACGGTGACCCTGGCGCGCTACGCCCCGGAGGTGGCGCGCCACTTCGGCACCTGGCGCGAAAGCAGCGACATCGATCTGCTGCCCCTGCGCGCTGCCGAGGCGCGCACCTTCCGCGTGCGCTTCGTGCCGGTGCAGGGTGACAAGCGCCTGGGGGCGGTGATCTTCCTGGAGGACATGAGCCGCGCCCAGGCCCAGGCGCAGCAGCTCAAGCTGGCGGCGCTGGGCCGGCTCACCGCCAACATCGCCCACGAGATCCGCAATCCCCTGTCCGCCATCGGCCATGCCACCCAGCTGCTGCAGGAAGACAGCGGGCGCGACCCCACCGAGAGCAGACTCCTGGAGATCATCCGGGACAACACCTTCCGCCTGGACCGCATGGTGCAGGACATCCTGCAGCTGAACCGCAAGGATCGGGGCAATCCCGAGTCCATTGCGCTCGCTTCGTATCTGACCAACTTTGCCGAGGAATTCGCCCAGGTGGAGAAGATTCCCCGGGAAACCCTGTCGGTGGAATGCGAGCCCGATCTGCGGCTCACCTTCGACCGCTATCACCTGCACCAGATCCTGTGGAACCTGTGCCGCAATGCCTGGCGCCATGGCTCGGGTCGCCCGGGCAGCATCCGCCTGGTGGGCAGCCGGGGCCTGCAGCCCGGTGTTGTACAATTGGATGTCATAGACGACGGGCCGGGCGTGGCCCCTGCAGACCAGGCCCATCTGTTCGAGCCCTTCTTCACCACGGAGAGCACGGGCACCGGCCTGGGCCTGTACATCGCGCGCCAGCTCGCCGAGGCCAACCAGGCCAGCCTGGATTACATCGAGCTGGCCCCCGGCGGCCAGTTCCGCATCTGCGGCAAGGAAGAACCCCGGTGAAACGCCCCCAGCGCCCCACGGACACCACCAGCCCCCGCGTCCTGATCGTGGACGACGAGGCCGACCTGCTCGAGCTGCTGGAACTGACCCTGCTGCGCATGGGTCTGGAGCCCCGGCGGGCGATGAGCGTGGCGGAGGCGCGCAAACTGCTCGACGAGCAGTGGTTCGACCTCTGCCTCACCGACATGCGCCTGCCGGACGGAACCGGCCTGGAACTGGTGCAGTACATCGGCCAGCATCATCCCCAGTTGCCGGTGGCCGTGATTACCGCCTTTGGCAGCGCGGAAAACGCCGTGGCGGCGCTCAAGGCCGGTGCCTTCGACTACATCTCCAAGCCGGTCTCTCTGGAGCAGTTGCGCGCCCTGATCAAGTCGGCGCTCAAGGTGCCGGAAAAATCCCCGGAAACGGCGGCGCCCCGCACCCTGCTGGGCAGTTCGCCGGCGATCCAGCAGGTGCGGGCCATGCTGGACAAGCTCGCGCGCAGCCAGGCACCCGTGCACATCACCGGCGAGTCCGGCAGCGGCAAGGAACTGGCCGCCCGCCTCATCCATGAGCGCAGCAACCGGCGCGACAAGCCCTTCGTCGCGGTGAACTGCGGCGCGATTCCGGAAAACCTCATGGAGAGTGAATTCTTCGGCTACCGCAAGGGGGCCTTCACGGGGGCGGAAGCGGACCGCGAGGGTTTCTTCCAGGCCGCCGATGGCGGCACCCTGTTCCTGGACGAGGTGGCGGACCTGCCCCTTCCCATGCAGGTGAAGCTGCTGCGCGCGATCCAGGAAAAAAGGGTACGCAAGGTGGGTTCCACCCAGGAGGAGCCGGTGGGCGTGCGCATCATCAGCGCCACCCACCAGAACCTGGGCCAGCTGGTGGAAACCGGCCGCTTCCGCCAGGACCTCTACTACCGGCTCAACGTCATCGAGCTCCGCATGCCGGCCCTCAGGGAGATGCGCGAGGACATCCCGGCCATGGCCGAGGCCATCCTGGCGCGGCTGGCCGCGCAAAGCGGCGTGCCCACCCCCCATCTCTCGCCGGAGGCGGTAGCCGCGCTGCAGGACTACAGTTTCCCGGGCAACGTGCGCGAGCTGGAGAACATCCTGGAACGGGCCCTCGCCCTGTGCAACAGCAGCACCATCGGCCGCGAGGATCTCTACCTCTCGGTGCCGGAAGCCGCGCTGGACGACACGGCACGGGAGCCCGGCGCCAAGTGGCCCTTGCAGGAATATCTCGACCGGGTGGAGAAGGAAGCCATCCTGGAAGCCCTGGAAAAGACCCGCTACAACAAGACCGCCGCAGCGAAGCTATTGGGCATCACCTTCCGCGCCCTGCGCTACCGGCTGGAGCGCCTGGGCATCGACTGACTCAGCGCCGCACCTGCCGCCGCAGGCGCACCGGCTTCACGTTCCAGATCACCTCGGCATACTCGCGGATGGTGCGGTCCGCGGAGAAGCGGCCCATGCGCGCCACGTTGAGCACGGCACGACGCAGCCATTCGTCCCGGTCGCGGTACACCCGCTCCACCTCCTGCTGGCAGGCCACGTAATCGGCGTAGTCGGCCAGCAGCAGGAACGGATCGCCGCCCGCGGTGAGAGCGTCGAAAATGCAGCGGTGGCGCGTGGGCTCCTCCGGTGAGAAGAACCCGTCGCGAATCATGTCCAGCACCTGGGCGAGTTCGGCGTTTTCCCGGTAGTGGCGCCAGGGATCGTGGCCCGCGGCACGCACCGCCGCCACGCCTTCCGTGGTGAGCCCGAAGATGAAGATGTTCTCCGCCCCCACCTCGTTGCGGATCTCGATGTTGGCGCCATCCAGGGTGCCAATGGTGAGCGCCCCATTGAGGGCGAGCTTCATGTTGCCGGTACCGGAAGCCTCGGTGCCCGCAGTGGAAATCTGCTCCGACAGATCCGCGGCCGGAATGATGTCCTGGGCAGTGGACACGTCGTAGTTGGGAATGAACACCACCCTGAGCCGCCCCGCCACCAGCGGATCGTGGTTGACCACGTCGGCCACGTCGTTGATGAGGCGGATGATCTGCTTGGCCATGCGGTAGCCCGGCGCGGCCTTGCCACCGAAGATCACCGTGCGGGGAAGGAAGTCGCCCTCCGGGTGGGCGCGGATGCGGTTGTACAAGGTGATCACGTGCAGCAGGTTGAGCAGCTGGCGCTTGTATTCGTGGATGCGCTTGACCTGCACGTCGAAAACCGCATCGGGCGAGACCTGCACCCCCAATTGGCGCCCGATCCAGTTTGAAAGCTCGACCTTGTTCGCCCGCTTGGCGGCCGCGAAATCGGCCCGGAAACCGGCGTCTTCGACATGCGGCTCAAGTTCGCGGAGGCGGTCGAGATTGGCCTCCCACCCGGTTCCGATCGTT
>JBBFMG010000192.1:0-4358 GCA_037478575.1 Burkholderiales bacterium
GACTGAAGCGCCTGCCGGGCCGACACACCGGCCAGTGTCAGCTCCCGCACCGCCAGACACAGACGCATCCGGCGCTCCGCCTCCTCCCGCACCCGCTTCGGCGCCTTATAAAAGGCGTCCACCGCGCGCAACGCCTGCGCCTCGTCGCGGAAAAAAGCCCCGCCGCACACGCCCTCACCCCTCCCTCGTGGAGAGGTGCCGCCCCCATCCACCCCTCTCCCCCCGGGAGAGGGGGAGGGGGTGAGGGCATGTGCGGCAGGCAAGGCCGGCCTTGCGCCGGCAGGAAGGAGGGGCAGGCTACTGCGACCGGCGCCGCCTGCCAGGGCGCCATCGAAATCCTCCTTTATCGAGCAGACACCACGTGTGGCGACGGCCCAAGACCGCGCTGTGTAATGCGACGGGTAGCCCATAGCATCGCCATTGCCTCCGCCTCCTGGCGCGAGTCGCATGTCAGCCCCGGCTGCGCGCCCAAGCGCTCCGCCACCTGAGACCAGTACACCAGCCACCGCACCGGCGACCCCGGCCGCCCGCTGCCCCACCGCAGGATCGACGCCACCAGAACCTGCCCCGCCATGACCCGCGAAACCGGGTTGAAACCTTGATTCGCCATCCGACACCCCCTTCAGAATCACCGCCGCCCGCACCTCGACCGGCAAGTCCTCCAGCCGGTAAAAGCGCTTGCGCCCCCCGCGCACCGGCTGCTCGGTGTAGGGCCAGCGCTCGCGGAGGGCGCGACGCACGACGGCGCTCTTTGTCACGCCGAGAGCCACGGCGAGATGCTCAATCGTGACGCTGCTCATTCGAGCACTCCGTCCTTTAGGCCAAGCAGCACGGCCGCCTTATGTGACTGCCCCCACAAGCCCTTTTTCCTTCCGCCCAACACTTCCCAGACCACGCGCTCGCTCAGACCATGCTCTTGAGCCCATGCCCGGACAGTTTTCCCGCGCCGCCTGATCTGCTCAAGCGCGGCACGTCTGCTTTCAATGTCCAATCGCGTCATAGTCGTGTTACTCTGTGCCAAACGGTGACGCTCTTAGATGCTCATTCGGACATCTTGTCAAGCACCGTTTGAGCATTCCTTGTGTTCACCACTTTCACCGCTTCAGCAAAAAGCTGCTCAAGTGGTGATCTGCAGTAAAAACAACGTGTTACGCGAAGTGATGAACTGCGTCAGTTCACTACTTCGCGTTCACCACTTTCGGAGGGGAAGTGATGAATGAGCACTAAAGACAGACTGAAGCAGTGGAGGCAGTTTCTCGGGCTCACCCAGCAGCAGTTCTGCGAGCGCACAGGTATTCCATTGCGCACGCTGCGCGGCTACGAAGGCGGCACGCGCCATCCTGGAGAAGACGCCCTCGCCGCCATCGCCAGGACTGGCGTGAACATGAACTGGTTACTGACTGGGGAAGGGGAGATGCTGCCGCGGGACGAGCCGGGAAGTGCGCTAAAAGGCGTGCAGCGCGAGCATCTCAGGCGGTGGGAAGCGATTGTTTCCCTGGTGCAGGGCATCGAAGACGAAGCCGCGCGCGAAGCCGCCCTCGACGAGCTCTACGCGCGCGCTCAAACGGCGGCAGAGCTGGCCGAGCTAAGGCGCGCCGTCGCCGCCCTGCAAAAAAAGGCGTGCTGACCGCGCCCGTTCAAACACGATTCAAACGACCCTCAAACGCCGCGCGACGATGCCCCGCCTTCCGCCAAACCCATCGCCAAAAACCCCGCCGCTCCCGACTTATCCACAGCCCTTCCGCCAAAACGCCACCCACCCGCCTGCCACCAAAAAACACCCGCTCAATCAACAACTTCCCGCCCGCCACCCCCCATCACCTTCATACGCCACATCGAGTGCAAACTCACAGCCGACCTGCCGGAAGTGGCGCAGGGCGACGCGCGCGCCTGCGGGGCGCGGCTGGCGACTCTCGAGCTGCGCGGCCGCGGCTATGTCAACGTCGGGGTGATCGGTGCCGACGGCCGGCTTTTGTGCGACTTGCTGGGGGGTGCCGGCACCTTTCTGGGCGACCGCGACTATTTCCAGGCGGCGCGCGCCAGGCGCGATTTCGTGGCCGGCCATTACATCATTGGCCGCGTCTCGGGGCAGGCCGTTTTGCCCATGGCTTACCCCGTTCTGAACACCAGGGGCGAGGTCACGCGTGTCATCTATACGGCGCTGGATACCGGCTGGCTGTCGGCCCTGCTCAACGCCAAGCCGCTGCCGACAGACACGGCGCTCAGCCTGATGGACCGCCATGGCACGGTGGTGGCCCGCGCGCCTGCCCGGGCCGAATCCCTGGGCAAACCCCATCCAGCCGTGGCGCTTGTACGGGCCATCCAGGCGGGTTCCCAGGCCGGGGTGCTGGAGACCCAGGCCGAGACGCGCAGGCTGATCGCCTTTAGCCCCCTCGCCTATCAGGGGCAGGTGCTCGCCTACGTGGCGGCCAGTGTGCCCGTCCACGTGGTGGAGGCACCCCTTCGGGAGGCACTGCGCTGGCGGCTCGCCCTGGTGCTGGGCATGACGCTGGCGGTGTTCGCCCTGGGCTGGGTGTTGGCGGACAGGACCGTGCTGGCGCCGGTGCGCCGCTTGCGGGATTTTTCCCGCCGGATGGCGGCCGGGGATCTTGCCGCCCGCTCGGGGGTGCAGAACCGGGGCGAGCTGGGGGAGCTGGCGGCGAGCCTGGACACCATGGCCAGGGCGCTGCAGGCGTCCCGCCTGGAGATGGAAGGCATCATGGACGTGGTGCCGGACGGCGTGCTGGTGATCGACCGCGCCGGCCGCATCGTCATGGCCAATGCGCGGTGCGAAACCCTGTTCGGCTACCCCCGTGGGGAACTGCTTGGCCAGTCCGTGGAGCTTCTGGTGCCGGAGGACCGCCGCAGGGCGCATGAGATCTTGCGTCGCCGTTTTCTGGACGCGCCCCGGCTGAGGGAAATGGGATCGCCCGGTGTGGATCTCCTGGCGCGGCGCCGGGATGGCACCACCTTCCCGGTGGAGGTGAGCCTTGCGCCCCTCGAGACGGAGAAGGGGCGGTTCGTGATCGCCGCAGTGCGGGATGTGAGCGAGCGTCAGCGGTTCGAAGCCGAGATCCTGCGCCAGGCCACCCACGACGCCCTCACCGGCCTGCCCAACCGGGTGCTGTTCCGGGAGCTCCTGGAACAGGCGATGGTGCAGGCGCAGCGGGACGAGACCCTGCTTGCCGTGGCATTCCTGGACCTCGACGGCTTCAAGACCATCAACGACACCTGGGGACACCGTGCCGGCGATGCCCTGCTGGTGCAGGTGGCCGACCGGATCCGCGGCGCCCTGCGGGCCTCGGACGTGGTGGCCCGGCAGGGCGGGGATGAATTCACCCTGCTGCTAATGGGCATCCGCCAGATTCCCGACGTCACCCGCGTGGCGGACAAGCTGCTGGCGGTGGTGGCCAAACCCTACGAGATCGACGGCCGCGAGGTGAATGTCACGGCGAGCATGGGCATCACCCTCTATCCCATCGACGACGCGGACGCGGAAAACCTGCTGCGCAACGCGGATACGGCCATGTACCGGGCCAAGGCGGACGGACGCAACCGCTACAGCTTCTACACGGCGGAAATGAATGCCGAAGTGCGCCGCCGGCTGGAGATCGAGACGGGCTTGCGCCAGGCCCTGCGGGAAGGGCAGTTCGAGGTGTTCTATCAGCCCCAGGTAGAGGTGAACACCGGGCGCTGGGTGGGACTGGAGGCGCTCGTGCGCTGGCGGCATCCGGAACGGGGGCTGATCAGTCCCGGCGAGTTCATTCCCGTGGCGGAGGAGAGCGGGCTGATCGAGCCCATCGGTGAGTGGGTGCTTGCCACGGTGTGCCGGCAGATCATGGCGTGGAACCGGCGGGGTCTGCCGCCCCTGCGGGTGGCGGTGAACCTCTCGGCACGCCAGTTCGCAAAACCGGCCCTGGTGGAGGACGTGGCGGCCATCCTTGCGGGCGAGGGGATGATCCGGTGTGGCGGTCAGTTGGAGCTGGAACTCACGGAGAGCATCCTGATGGGGGACCAGCTGCAAAGCGTGGCCCGTCTGGAGGGCCTGCGTGCCCTGGGGCTCAAGCTCGCCATCGACGATTTCGGCACCGGCTATTCCAGTCTGGCCTACCTCAAGCGCTTCCCCCTCACTGCCCTCAAGATCGACCGCTCCTTCATCCAGGACCTGCCGGACGAAGAAAACGACACGGCCATCGTCAATGCCATCATCCAGCTCGCCAACGCCCTCAAACTCGACGTGATCGCCGAAGGCGTCGAAACCCTCGCCCAGCACGACTTTCTGATCGCCGCCGGCTGCCAGGAATATCAAGGCTTCCTGTGCACCCCCGCCCTGCCGGCGGAAGAATTCGAAACGTTCG
>JBBFMG010000193.1:0-4323 GCA_037478575.1 Burkholderiales bacterium
GGCCAGCCTCGACATCGACCTCGAGCCCGTCGCCGATCGCCGCTCACCGTTCACCGTGCGTGTGACGGTGAGCCTGCTGGAATCGGGCGGCCGCCCGGTGGTGCGCAGCCTCGAGCGGGTGGTGTGGCCGGCGCCGACCCTGGTGGGCATTCGCCCCCTCTTCACCGGCGAATACGCGCGTGAGGGTACGCCCGTGGAATTCGAAGTGATCCGGGTGGACCGCTCCGGCACGTCCCGGCCAGCCAGCGCCCTGCCGGTGCGGCTGTTTCGCGAATATCGCGACTACTACTGGCGTTTCGATGATCAACGCGGCTGGCATTCGGGTTTCAATGAAAGCGACGAGCTGGTGGAAACCGCCAGCGTGAGCATCCCGGCTTCCGGCCGTGGCAAACTCACCCTGCCCGTGCGCTACGGCCGCTATCGCGTCGAGATCCTCGACCCGGAGACCCACCAGACCCTGCGCTACCGTTTCTATGCAGGCTGGAGTGCCAAAGAAGACGAGAGCCAGGGCAGCCGTCCCGACCGGGTGGCCCTCAAGTGGGACAAGCCCGCCTACCGGGAGGGCGACACCGCCCGGCTCACCATCCAGCCTCCCCATGGGGGCGAGGCCCTGATCACCGTGGAGGGCGACCGCCTGCTGTGGCTGAAACGCACCTCCATCGGCGCCAAGGGCGACACCATCGACATTCCCGTCGCCCGGGACTGGCGGCGGCATGACCTTTACGTCTCGGTGATGGTGCTGCGCCCAGGCAAGGAGGGCGACCAGGTGACCCCCGCGCGGGCGCTGGGACTCATCCACCTGCCGCTGGAACGCAGCCCGCGCAAGCTCGACGTCACCCTGGAGGCAGTGGCCAAAACACGGCCCGACACGCCCCTCAGGGTCAGGGTGCGAGCGCCCGAGGCCAGGGGCCAGAAGGCCGTGGTCACCCTGTCCGCCGTGGATGCGGGCATCCTCAACATCACGCGCTTCGCCACGCCCGATCCTTTCGGCTTCTTCTTCGGCAAGCTGCGCTACGGCGCCGACCTGCACGACGTGTACGGCCGGCTGATCGAGAAAATGCCGGGCCGGCAAGGCAAGCTCAAGTTCGGCGGCGATGACACGCCCGATAACACGCCGCGTCCCACCCAGAGCCTGCCCAGGAAAGTCAGGCTGGTGGACCTGTTCAGCGGCCCGGTCGCCCTCGATGCCAACGGCGAGACAGAAATCACCCTGCCGCTACCGGATTTCAATGGCACGCTCAGGCTGATGGCCGTGGTCGCCACCGCCGACCGCTTCGGTTCCCGGGATGCGGAGGTGGTCGTGGCCGCGCCGCTGGTGGCCGAGCTTGCCACGCCACGCTTCCTCAACTTCGGCGACAGCGCCACCGTGGCACTGGACCTGCACAACCTGTCGGGTACCGCCCAGACTCTGAAAGTCGCCGTGAGCGCCGCAGGCGATACCCGCATTCACGACGGCAGCCGCACCCTGTCCCTGAGGGATCAACAGAAAGCCACGCTGCGCTTTGCCGTGGAGGCGGGCACGAGCTTCGGCCTCACCGATATCGTGGTCAGGGTCGAGGGCCGCAACCTCAGGCTGGAGCGCCGCTTTCCGCTGATGATCCAGGCACCTACGCCCGAGCAGCATGTGTCGCGCCTCTACAGCGTGGCGCCCGGTGAAACGGTGGAAGTGCGCGAGAGCGAACTGGCCGGCTTCCACCGCAACGCGCTCGCCGCCCATCTCGTGATTTCGGACCAGCCCCCCATCGACGTGCGCTCGGCGATCTGGGGCCTGCTGCGCTATCCCTACGGCTGCGCCGAGCAGACCACCAGCTCCGCCTACCCGCATCTGTTCGTGGACGAAGAGGCCGCACGCCGCTTTGGCCTCACGCCCTACACGCGGGAACAGCGCGAACAGATGGTGGAATCCGCCATCGCCCGCCTGGCCACCTACCAGGCGCCTAGCGGCGGCTTCAGCCTGTGGGGCGACGTCTCCGAGTACGAATACTGGCTGTCGGCCTACGTCACCGGCTTTCTGCAGGATGCGCGCGGACAGGGCTTCCAGGTACCGGATGCCATGTACAAAAAGGCCATGGACTTCCTGCTGCGTGGCCTGCAGGAAGGCGTGCCCCGCTTGGTCGCCACCGCCGGCGCCCGGAGCGACGGTGGGCAAAACCAGCCCCGCTTCTGGGCATATGACCGTCAGCGGGACAATGCCCGCTTCGGCGTGTTGAGCTGGGGCGCCTACGTGCTGGCCCGTGACGCCCGGGCGCCTCTGTCCACCCTGCGCCAAATGTTCGAAGCGCGTGCCCACGCCCATTCCGGCCTTTCGTTGGTGCAACTCGGCATCGCCCTCAAGCTCATGGGCGACGATGCGCGGGGCGACACCGCCATCGCCGAGGGCCTGGTGAAACCCCGGGAGAGCGGCTTCTGGTGGGGTGACTATGGGAGCAACCTGCGGGATGCCGCCCTCTCCTACGTGCTGCTGGAGCGGCACAAGCTCAGGCCCAAAGGGATGGACAACCTGCTGAAGGTGATCGCCAGCGAAATGAAGCGGCAGTCGTATTACAGCACCCAGGAGCAGATGGCGCTGTTCCTGGTGGGACGCTCGCTTGCCGAGGGCGGCGGCGATGAATGGACGGCCGAGATCCAGTCACGGGGCAGGACCGAGAAGCTCAGGGGCAGGGGTTCCCTATTCCGCGAACTGGGCGCGGAGGAGGTGGCCGGCGGCATCAGGCTTACCAACCGGCACCGGGAACGTCTGTACGTAGAGCTGGCCCTGAGCGGCTTCCCGAAGAAGTCTCCACCGGAACGCAAAGATCCCATCCAGCTCACGCGCAGGTTCTACCATGCCGATGGCACCCCCCTGGACGAGCGTGCCGTCAAGGTTGGGGACACCCTGCTGGTGAGAATCAGCGCCCGTTCCAGCATCACCATTCCCACCAGCCTGATCGTGGACAAGGTGCCTGCAGGCCTCGAGATCGAAAACCTCAACATCGTGCAGGGCGAGCAGATGGGCGCCATCAGGATCCACAACATCGATCCGGCCGAGGCCATGACGGACAGACGCATCCGGCACGTGGAATGGCGCGATGACCGCTTCGTGGCCGCGGCACGCCTCGACGACTATCGCGAGCTGAACCTGTTCTACCGGGCACGGGTGGTCACGCCAGGCAGGTTCGTCATGCCACCGGTCTATGCCGAGGACATGTATCGCCCGGAAGTCTTTGGCCTCACCGTGGGCGGCGATGTGCTGACCGTGGTGGAGCCCCGGTGAACCAGGCCCTGCCCGCCTTCTCCCGGATCGCGCGCAAACACCCGTGCGGCCACGCGCTTCTTCCCCAACCTGGGAAGGGCGCTGCGCACAGCCGGCACGCCCCACGCTGAAGCACAGGGCACGGGCTGGGAGTTGGATGAAGGACGCTTTCTTACGACTTGCGGGGACATGGCCCGGCCGCCTGTTTCTTGGGGCCACGGGCGTGCTGGCCGTCCTGCTGCTCGCCGACTGGCTGTTCCCGCTGCCGGCACCCGGACGCACCTCGCCCTACACCGTGGCAGTGGTCGCACGCGACGGCACACCCCTGCGTGCCTTTCCCGACCGGGATCATGTCTGGCGCCATCCAGTCACCCTCGATCAGGTTTCACCCCTGTATCTGGAAGCCCTGCTTGGCTACGAGGACCGTTGGTTTTGGTGGCATCCCGGCGTGAATCCCGTGGCCCTGGCCCGTGCGGCCTGGCAGCGCCTGCGCTACGGACGGGTGGTGTCCGGTGGCTCCACCCTGACCATGCAGGTGGCGCGTCTCATCGAACCCACACCACGCACCGTGCCCGGCAAGTTGCGCCAGATCGCACGGGCCTTGCAGCTGGAGTGGCATTACTCGAAAAAAGAAATCCTCACCCTCTATCTCAACTACGCGCCCATGGGTGGCGTGCTGGAAGGCGTGGAAGCGGCAAGCCGTGCCTATCTGGGCAAGTCGGCACGCCACCTCAGCCATGCCGAGGCCGCGTTGCTGGCGGTGCTGCCCCAGTCGCCTTCCAGGTTGCGGCCGGACCGCTTTCCCCAGGCGGCGCGCGCCGCGCGGGACAAACTGCTCAGACGCCTCGCTCCGCGCTGGGGTGAGGCCGCGCTGCGGGATGCCCTGAGCGAGCCGGTGATCGCCCAGACCCTGCGCACCCCCGTGAGCGCACCGCTGCTGGCGGAACGTCTGCGCAGGCAGGCCGGCGGCAAACTGCGCATCGACACCACCATCGACGCCACCACACAATCCCTGGTCGAGGCCCTGCTCCTGGACCGGGCCCGCAGTCTGCCGCCGCGCGTCTCCCTGGCGGCGCTGGTGATGGACAACA
>JBBFMG010000194.1:0-4316 GCA_037478575.1 Burkholderiales bacterium
CGGCCCCGCGCGAGGAGTTTCCGGTGCCGGGCCTTAAGCCAGGCCACGGCCTGGGGACGCAGCGGGCCATCGAGCGCTGCGCGCCGGGGCTCGTCGAGGCCGGCCCGCCAGTCCCGTGCCACCAGCCAGCGGCCGAGGCCCAGCATGAGCTGCCCGTAGCGGGGGGAGGCCACGGCTTCCCGGGCCTGCCTGCGGGCCGCGCGGCGCTGCTGGCGGATGCGCCGCGCCAGATCGGTGAGCGTGGCGCGTCCGGTCAGGGCCTTTGCACAGGCGGGCAGAACCTCCTCCTCCAGCACCTCCCAGTCCCGGGCCTCGCCCAGGGTCCGGGCCAGCCACATCAACTCCTCGCGCCACCCGGCGATCGCTCCTTCGCCCAGAAGGGGTCGGAACAGACGGAACAGGGCACGCAGGCGGCGCAATCCCACGCGCATCTGGTGCACGAACTCCGCCTCTTCCGTTTCCAGCACACCGGGCTGGTTGCGCTGGATCTGCTCCAGACACTGGCTGGCCAGGATCACGAAGGCATCTTCCACGGTCACGTGTTCGGGCAGGGAAACGGCCTGCGCCTTCACCGGCAGTCCCGCCAGCCCCTGGAACAACTGGTAGCCGCGTTCCGCCTTGGAGCGCGCCTCCGGCGCCAGGGCGAAATCCCGGGCCAGTACGAGGGCGAGGTCATATAGACGGGCAACCGGGCCCCTGCGCAATTCCAGCTCCAGCTCCAGCACGGGGACCTTCTGGTCGCCGGCCGCGATCTCGCCCTGGTCGAGGGCGACCTCCAGCTCCGCTTCGTCCTTGGAAAAACGCCAGAGCTGACGCCGGAAATCGGTGCGGAAGACGGGTGCGAGGGTATCGGCGGCAATGTCCGGCAGCTCCGCGGCCAGGAGGAGGGGATCGGGCAGGGGGCGCGTAAGCCGCGCCTCCCGTTCCTCGCGCCGGTGCAGGCCGCCCGCCACACTGCCACCGCCCTTGAGGGTCTGGATCCAGTGCCGCCCCACGCGCCGCACGCGCAGGGCCCAGCCCCGGCGCAGGAGATCGAGGTCGGGCGTGTCGAAGTACACACTCACCAGATGCTGGCTCACCGGTGGGGCGTGGGCGAGGCGGGTGAGGGTGGTGCGCAGGCCCCGGAGGTCGTCCGGCTTGAGCCGCAGCTTGAGTTCGGTTTCCTCAGCCATCCGGCTTGGCCCGCGCGAGCTGGGCGAGCAGGGCACTCTGGGCACACCGTGCCTGGCCGCGCCGGGGCGACAGGCGTTGGTATTCGCCATCGGGGCGCATGTCCCAGGCCTGGACGTTGTCCTTGAGATAGGGCAATAGTCCCTCCCGGATCACGCGCCGCTTGAGGCGCGGGTCCAGCACGGGGAAGGCCACCTCGATGCGGCGGAACAGGTTGCGGTGCATCCAGTCGGCGCTGGCAAGATAGACGTCATCGGCACCGTCGTTGCGAAACCAGAAGATGCGGCTGTGTTCCAGGAACCGCCCCACCACGGAGCGTACCCGGATGCGTTCGGACACCCCGGGTAGGCGCGGGCGCAGGGCGCACACGCCGCGCACGATGAGATCGATCTCCACCCCCGCCTGGGAAGCCTCGTACAGGGCCTGGATCACCTGGGGCTCCACCAGGGCGTTCATCTTGGCCACGATGCGCGCGCGCCGCCCGGCCCGGGCGTGCTCGGCCTCCCGGGCGATGGCGGCCAGCAGCTTGGCTGCCAGGGTAAAGGGCGCCTGCCACAGATGGGCCAGATTGCCTGCGTGGCCCAGGCCCGTGAGCTGCACGAAGATCTGGGCGACGTCGGCGCAGATGCCCTCGTGGGCGGTGAGCAGCCCCAGATCGGTGTAGAGCTTGGTGGTGCGCGGATGATAGTTGCCGGTGCCCAGATGGCAGTAGCGGCGCAGGGTGTTGCCCTCGCGGCGCACCACCAGCGCCATCTTGGCGTGGGTCTTGTAGCCCACCACGCCGTACACCACGTGGGCCCCGGCCTCCTCCAGCCTTTCCGCCCAGTTGATGTTGGCCTGCTCGTCGAAGCGCGCGAGCAGTTCCACCACCACCGTCACCTCCTTGCCACGGCGGGCGGCGTCGATCAGCGCCTCCATGATTTCCGAATCGGTACCGGTGCGGTAAACCGTCTGCCGGATGGACAGCACATCGGGATCGCGCGCCGCCTGCTGGATGAATTCGATCACCGGGCTGAAAGACTGGAACGGGTGATGCAGCAGCACGTCACCCCGCCGGATCACCGCGAACAGGTCCTCATCCTTGCCCTGGGCCAGCGCCGGCGGCAGGCCCGGCACGAAGGGGGGGTATTTGAGATCGGGACGGTCCACCCAGTCCGGCACCTGTATCAGGCGCACCAGGTTCACCAGCCCGTGCACCTGGTAGAGGTCCTCAGCCCCGAGGCGGAACTGGGAGAGCAGGAAGCGGGCCATCTCCTCCGGACAGTTGTCCGCCACCTCCAGACGCACTGCATCGCCGAACTGGCGATGGGGCAGCTCGCCCTGCAGGGCTTCCCGCAGGTTGGTGATCTCCTCCTCGTCCACGAACAGGTCGCTGTTGCGGGTGACGCGGAACTGGTAGCAACCCTTCACTGTCATGCCTGCGAACAGCGCGCCCACGTGGGCGTGCAGGATGGAGGACAGGAACACGAAACCGTAGTCGCAGCCGGCGATGTCCGAGGGCATGCGGATCACCCGCGGCAGCACGCGGGGCGCCTGCACGATGGCGGTACCGGAGCTGCGGCCGAAGGCGTCGCGGCCCTCCAGCTCCACGGCGAAGTTGAGGGACTTGTTGAGCACCCGCGGGAAGGGATGAGCCGGATCCAGGCCGATGGGGGTGAGCACCGGCATCACCTGCTCGAAGAAATAGCGGCGCACCCATTCCGCCTGAGCGGCGTTCCAGTGGGTGCGGCGCAGAAAGCGGATGCCCTCCTGCGCCAGGGCCGGCAGGATGTCTTCGTTGAGGAGCTGGTACTGGCGCGCGATCAGGGCATGCGCCGCGGCCGAGACACGCCGGAACACCTCGCGCGCCGGCAGGCCGTCCGGGCCCGGCACGCCGCCCCAGGCGATCTGCTGCTTGAGCCCCGCCACCCGGATTTCGAAGAACTCGTCCAGATTGCTGGAGACGATGCACAGGAAGCGCAGACGCTCCAGCAGCGGGGTCGTCGGATCCTCCGCCAGTGCCAGCACACGGCGGTTGAAGGCGAGCTGGGACAGCTCACGGTTGAGGAAAAGCTCCGGGCCAGGGGGGGCAAGCATGGGAAACCACCGAAAACGCCCAATTTTAGCGGGCGGTGTCCGGTGGATTATGACAGTTTCGTGACGGGCCGGCGCGGGCGCAAGGAACTCAATCGGCGGGGGGAGCGTAGCGGCGCCGGTTGACGAACACCCCGTCGGGGGTCCGTTTGGCGGCCTTCTTGGCCTCGGCCGCGACGTCGGCGACCTCGTGCTCCGTGCGAAAGACGCCCGGCGGGATTTCCACACAGCCGATGGCCACCGATACCAGGGGATGGAACACGGGACGACCCTGGCGGTCCTCCATCACATAACCGCCTGCCTCGCGGTCCTCGGGCCTGAACAGGGGTGCCACCTCTTCGGCGAACCGGGTGACGATGCTGCGGGCACGCGGCTCCCAGTCGGGACTCTGGAACAGGACGATGAAGTCGTCGCCGCCGATGTGGCCGACGAAATCCCGCTCCGGGTCGGTGTGGGCCACCAGCACCCGCGCCAGGGCCTGGATGGCGTCATCGCCGCGGCGGTAGCCATAGCGGTCGTTGAACGCCTTGAAGGCATTGAGGTCCACGTAGGCCACGGTGAAGGGAATCCTGCCCTGGAGGAGCCGGTTCATGTGTTCGCTGATGGGCACGTTGCCCGGCAGGAGGGTGAGGGGATTGGCATAGCGCGCCGCGGTGATCTGCAGCTCCGTGATGTGATGGATCAGATCGTGGCTGGTACCGATGCCCGCGTAGCGGCCGTTGTTCGTCAGGATGAAACCTTCCGCCAGATAACGGTGGTCACTGGTCACCACCAGGCGCGAGAGATCCTGGATGCTCATGTTGCGGTCCACCACCAGGGGAAGCGAGTCCATGAAGACCCGGCAGGGCTTGCGTCCGTGCAGTTCCAGGAAGAATCGCTGGGTGGCGATCTCCAGGAACCGGTGGCGGTTGATGAGGCCTACCGGGATGCCGTCTTCCACCACCGGCAGCGCGGGCAGGTCACGCCGCTTCAGAAACAGTTGCTGCACTTCGGTATTGGGTGTTTGCGGCGAAACGCTGGGTGCCTCGATCAGCAGGGCGCCGGCGGTGACCCGGTACAAGGGGCCGTTTTTT
>JBBFMG010000195.1:0-4287 GCA_037478575.1 Burkholderiales bacterium
CCGCCTGGAAGTGACCGTATCCGCCACCGGCAACCTGCAGCCCACCAATCAGGTGGACGTGGGCAGCGAGCTGTCGGGCATCATCGACAAGGTGTTCGTGGACGTGAACGACCAGGTGAAACGGGGCCAGGTGCTGGCCCGGCTGGATACGCGAAGGCTGGAAGACCAGGTGGCCCGCTCCCGCGCCGCCCTGGTGGCGGCGGAGGCCGCGGTGGCCCAGGCACGCGCCACCCTGCAGGACGCGCGCGCCAATCTCGCGAGACTGGAGGAAGTGGCGCGGTTGTCCGGTGGCAAGGTGCCCTCCCAGGCGGAACTGGAGACCGGGCGCGCCAACGTGGCCAAGGCCGAGGCGGCACTCCGGAGCGCGGAAGCGGGCGTGGAACAGGCGCGCGCCACGCTGCGCACGGACGAGACCAATCTCGCCAAGGCCAGCATCCGCTCCCCCATCGACGGTGTGGTGCTGATGCGCAAGGTGGAACCGGGTCAGACCGTGGCGGCCTCGCTGCAGGCACCGGTGCTGTTCACGCTGGCCGAGGATCTCACCCGCATGGAGCTGCAGGTGAACGTGGATGAGGCGGACGTGGGCCAGGTGAAACCCGGCCAGCAGGCCACCTTCACCGTGGATGCCTGGCCCGGGCGCAAATATCCCGCGGTGATCGAGCGCGTCGCCTACGGTTCCCAGGTGACGGAAGGCGTGGTGTATTACCCCACCACCCTGCGCGTCAACAACGATGACCTCAGCCTGCGGCCCGGCATGACCGCCACCGCGGAAATCCTCACCGCCGTGCGCGACGATGTCCTCTTGGTGCCCAATGCCGCGCTGCGCTTCACGCCCCGCAGCAATGCCGGGACCAAGAAGAAGGGCGGCATCCTCGATGCCCTGCTGCCCAAACCGCCGCGCCCGGAGAGCGGCCGTGTGCCCAAGGAGGCGAAGCGCAAGGACGCGCCACGCCGGATATGGGTGCTGCGGGATGGCACGCCCACGCCGGTGGAGGTCACGCTGGGGCTCAGCAACGGCCGCGTCACCGAGGTGACCGGCGGTGCGCTGGAGCCGGGCATGAAGGTCATCACCGACGTGAGCCAGCCGGCCAAATGAGTGAGGCGCTGCTCCGCCTGCAAGGGGTCACCAAGATCTACGGTCGCGGCAGCGCGGCATTCCAGGCCCTGCGCGGCGTGGACCTGAGCATCGCCGCCGGGGAATTCGTGGCGGTGATGGGTCCCAGCGGTTCCGGCAAGTCCACGGTCATGAACATTCTCGGCTGCCTGGACGTGCCCACCGATGGTCACTACTGGTTCGAGGATCTCGCGGTGGAACGTCTGACCCGGGACCAGCGGGCGCTGCTGCGGCGCAATCAGCTGGGCTTCGTGTTCCAGGGCTTCAACCTGCTGCCGCGCACCACAGCCCAGGAAAACGTCGAGCTGCCCCTGCTGTACCGGCGCGAGCCGGCAGCCAGGCGGCACGGGCTGGCCCGGGAAGCCCTCGCCGCGGTGGGGCTGGCGGGTTGGGAGCACCACACGCCTGCGGAACTGTCGGGCGGCCAGCAGCAGCGGGTGGCCATCGCCCGCGCCATCGTCACCCGGCCGCGCGTGCTGCTCGCCGACGAGCCCACGGGCAATCTGGACAGCCAGACCAGCCACGAGATCATGGAACTCATCACTGGCCTGAACCGGGACAAGGGCATCACCGTGGTGATGGTGACCCACGAGCCGGACATCGCCGCCTGGGCCCAGCGCGTGGTCCATTTCCGCGACGGCCGCGTGGAACGGGAAGAACGCCAATGATCTGGAACACCTTCCTCCTCGCCCTGCGCGCGATCCGCCGCAACCTGCTGCGCTCCTTCCTCACCATCCTGGGGGTCGTGATCGGCGTGGCCTCCGTGATCACCATGGTCACCCTGGGCGACGGCGCCACGCGCGCCGTGTCCGACCAGATCGCCAGTCTGGGCAATAACCTGCTCACCCTGCGGCCCGGCCAGCGTCTGGGCATGGGTTTCATCGGCGCCCCGGCGTTCAAGGTGAGCGACGCGGAGGCCATCGCCGAACAGATTCCGGGTGTGCGTGCCGTGGCACCCATCGCCAGCCGTTCCACCACCGTGGTGGCCGGCGCGAACAACTGGACCACCAGCATCACCGGCGCCACGGTGAGCTACTTCGACGTGGGCAACTGGAAACTCACGGAAGGCCGCTTCTTCAACGAGAGCGAGGAACGGGCGGGCAAATCCGTGTGCCTGCTGGGGCAGACGGTGAAGCGTGAGCTGTTCGGAGCCCAAAGCCCCGTCGGCGAGGAAATCCGCGTCAAGCAGTTTGCCTGCGAGGTGATCGGCGTGCTCGCCGCCAAGGGTCAGTCGGCCATGGGCGCCGACCAGGACGACACGATCGTCATGCCGCTGCGCGCCGTGCAGCGCCGGCTCATCGGCAACACCGACGTGCGCGCCATCATGGTTTCCGTGAAGGACACAGAATCCATGGAAAAGGTCAAGCGCCAGATCGAACAGCTCATGCGCGAGCGGCGGCGCCTGGCGGACAACGAGGACAACAACTTCACCATTTTCGACACGCGCCAGATCGCCGACACGCTCACCGGCACCATCCGCGTGATGACCACCCTGCTGGGTGCGGTGGCGGCGGTGTCCCTGCTGGTGGGTGGCATCGGCATCATGAACATCATGCTGGTCTCGGTGACCGAGCGCACCCGGGAGATCGGCATCCGGCTTGCCATCGGTGCCCTGGAGCGGGACGTGCTGCTGCAGTTTCTGATCGAGGCGGTGGTGCTGTCCGCCTTCGGCGGGCTGGTGGGCATCCTGGTGGCCCTGGGTGCCGCCATGGGGCTGGCGAAACTCATGCAGGTGCCCTTCCTGTTCAACCCCGGGATCAACCTGCTGGCCTTCCTGTTCGCCGGTGCCATTGGCGTGATCTTCGGCTTCGTGCCGGCACGGCGCGCGGCGCGTCTCAACCCCATCGACGCCCTGCGCCACGAGTGATTCAGCCGGTCTTCTCCGGCCAGGGACAGAGATCGCGCAGCACGCACCCAGAACACTTCGGCCTGCGTGCGGTGCAGGTCTCCCGCCCATGCAGGATGAGGGCGTTGGTGGCGGTCACCCAGTCCTTTTTCGGGAAGACCTCCATCAGCGCGCGCTCGATCGCTTCCGGATCGTCGCTGGCGGCAAGTCCCAAACGCTGCGCCACCCGCGCCACGTGGGTGTCCACCGCGATGCCCGGAATGCCGAAGGCGTTGCCCAGCACCATGTTGGCCGTCTTGCGTCCCACACCCGGCAGGCTGAGCAGGGCCTCCAGGCTGTCCGGCACCCGCCCGCCAAAATCCGTGACCAGCTTGCGGCAGCAGGCGACCAGGCGTTTCGCCTTGTTGCGGTAGAAACCGGTGGGACGAATGTCCGCCTCGAGCTGGGCCAAATCCGCCTCGGCGTAGTCGCGTGCGCTGCGGTACTTGCGAAACAAACTGCGGGTCACTTCGTTCACCCGGGCGTCCGTGCACTGGGCGGACAGGATCACCGCCACCAGCAGTTCCAGCGGGTTGTGGTATTCCAGCGCGAGCCGCGGCTTGGGATACTGCCGCAGCAGGCGGGCGAGTATCTCCTGCGCCCGGCGTGAACGTTCGGTCATGGCATGCCCTCCCCGAGGCGGCGCGCCGCCCATTCCAGGACCGGCAGGAGGCGGGGCGACACCAGGCGGCGCGCTTCGTCCAGCGTCACCCAGCGCCATTCGTGATGCTCCGGATGCCCCAGTTCGGGCGAGACGGGCAGATGGATGTCGCGCGTGGCAGTCTGCGCCAGGTAGTAGCGGGACACCTTGTGACGCGGACCATAGGGGCCGGTGTCGAGGTAGTCGGTGCCCCAGCGGAAATCCAGGTCGGTCAGGCCCGCCTCCTCGGCCGTCTCCCGCACGGCGGCGGCCAGGGGTGTCTCCCCCGCTTCCACCGCGCCCTTGGGGAAATCCCAGTTGCGCCAGGCCCGCAGCAGAAGGAAACGCCAGCCGTCGGGCTCCGGCCGCACCACCACCACGCCCGCGGAAAAGGCACCGGGTTTGGGCTCTCCGCGGCTCATGGCAGCGGCCCCGACAGGGTATCCAGCACCCAGGTGGGTGCGACGCGTACATCGGCGGGCAGCTCGGCACTGACGCCGCCCTGGAGCCACACCGCATCCAGGCCGAAGGCCCGCGCGCCGCGCACGTCCGTCTCCAGCTGGTCGCCGATCATCACCAGCCGGCGCGTGCCGAGACGCGCCACCGCCGCAGCGAAGATGGCGGGTTCCGGCTTGCCCAGGCGATGAA
>JBBFMG010000196.1:0-4281 GCA_037478575.1 Burkholderiales bacterium
CGGCCCGCCCCGGCCTCACCGCGGGTGAGCACCACCTGGGCCTGCACGGGGTCGTGGTACACCTCGGTCTTGCCGAAGTTCGGATCGTCCTTCTGCTCGCCCCGGGGCAGCCTGACTTCCGCCACGCTGGCGGCGCCCTCCACCACCCGGAACTTGAGTTTGTCGCGGTAGAGGTAATACCCGCGCGCGGGCTCGAGGCTCACCTCCACGGTGCGCGCATCCCGCACCCGCGCGGCAACCCTGAAGGCCTGGTCCGGGGGCAACAGGTCGGATTCGCCGCCCAGCTCGTTACCCAGTTCCCGGAGTGCCGTGAGGCTGGAGGTGGACTTGGGGGCCGCAGCGGGCAACGTGAGCTGGGCCGTCTGGGTGAGGGGTGGATAGCACACGCCCACGTCGGCGCAACCCTGGGAGGTGCTCTTGAGGGTCAGGGTCTGGCCCGGCGCCGGGCGGGTGAGGGGCAGCTTGAACACGAGGGTGCCCCGGTAGGTCTCGACGCGGCCGAAGAACTCGTCCTGCTTCACCTTGCCCGGCGGCAGCTGGGGCGCGCCCAGGGCGATGGAGCGGGGCTCGACCTCGAAACGGAACTTGTCGCGGTAGAGATAGTAGCCGTCGGCGACGCGGTAGCGGATTTCCAGGGTCGCGGCATCCAGGGCGCGGGCGGAGAAGGCGAAGGCCTTTTCCGGCTCCAGCAGTTCGCCTTCTTCTGCGGCGTGGACGGCGAAGGCCAAAAACAGGGCAAGGGCGGCAAAGAGTTTCATTGCTGGTTTCCGTTCGCTGTTATTGTGAGGGTTCGCTGGCGGTCTCCTGGGCCAGCCACTGGAGATAGGCGGGCAGGCCGGTTTCGATTGGGACTGCCACGATTTCCGGAAGTTCGTAGGGGTGCCGGGCGCGGATGAAGGCCTCCAGCTCGGCATAGCGTTCCCGGGAAGTCTTGAAGAATACCGGCACTTCCGTGGCGCTTTCCAGTCGGCCCTGCCAGCGATAGACTGAGCTGCAGGGTGCCATGACATTCACGCAGGCGGCGAGCCGCGCCGTCACCGCCGCTTGCGCCAGCGCCTGCGCACTGTCCTGATCGGGCAGATTCGAAATCACCAGTACCGCCCCCATCTGCGTCCTCCATGCGTATTTTTCTGATCCCGCTCATTTTACTGGGTTTCCCCACCCTCGAAGTGCTGGTCATGGTGCTGGTCGCGCAAAAGATCGGCTGGTGGCTGCTGGTCTGGCTGCTGGTTGCCTTCGTGGCGGGCCTGCTGCTCATGCGCGAGGAACAGTTCGCCGCGCCGGGCCGGCTCATCGCGGCCCTGGCCGCAGGGCGCGATCCCTGGCACGCCTTGTTCGCCTCGGGGCGCGTGATGCTGGCGGGACTCCTGCTGGCCTTTCCCGGCCTGGTGTCGGACCTGCTGGCCGTGCTGGTCCTGCTCTGGCCGCAGCGCAAAACCCGGGCACCGGGGCACACCCTGGATGTGATCGAGGGGGAATTCAGGCGCGAGGATTGAACCCTGGCGCGGGGCGGGTCCCGGCCTCCACGTCGGGGTAGGCAAGCCTGACCCGCAGCTCCCGTTTCAGGCGCCGGTTGCTCACCCGGCGCGATTCGTTGAGAAACGACAGGAGATTGGCCGGCAACTGGTTCTGCGCCTCGGCGCGTGTGACGCGGCGCGGCAGCGGCAGGTTGTGGCGCCGGGCGAGCAGGTCGAACCAGTCCCCCATTTTGATGTTGGAATCGTCCACCGCGTTGTAGATGCGTCCCGGCCGGCCGCGAAACATGGCGGCGGCGGCGATGCGCGCGAGGTCGTCGGCGTGGATGTGGTTGGTGTAGCTGTCCTCCTCCGGCACCAGGGTGGGCAGGCCCGCTTCCAGGCGCTTCAGGGGCAGACGGTCCTGGGCATAGATGCCGGGCACGCGCAGAATGGACACCGCCACGCCCCGGCGCCTTCCCCATTCCCGCAACTGGGTTTCTGCCGACAGGCGGCGTTTGGCCCGGGCGGTGGCCGGGCGCACCGGATGCGTCTCCGCCACCCACTGACCCTCGCAATGGCCATACACGCCGGTGGTGCTGATATAGACCAGACGCTGTGGTAACATCACGCCCCTGTCCAGCGCGGCCAGGAGGTGGTGTGTGCGCAGGTCCACCTCGCCTTCGTTCTGCGGCGGCGCGAAGTGCATCACGCAGTGGGCCAGGCCCGCGAGTTTGGTGAGGGTTTCGGGACGGTCCAGATCACCAATGATGGGCGTGATGCCCATGGCGCGCAGGGCGCTTGCCCGTGCCGGGTTGCGCGTGAGCGCATAGACATGGAAAGCTGGCAGCAGGCGCTTCACCGCGCGCAGGCCCACGTCGCCGCACCCCACGATCAACAGCCGTCTCATGTTCGAACCATCCAGGAAGGGGCCTGGATTATACGGGATTGTCTGGTTCCCTGAGGATTCGCCATGTCGTTTCACATCACCATCCAGCCCAGTGGCCACGCTTTCGACGCCGAGGCCGACGAAACCGTCCTGGAATCCGCCCTGCGCCACGGGTTCACCCTGCCCTATGGCTGCCGCAACGGCGCCTGTGGTTCCTGCAAGGGCAGGATCCTGGAAGGCCGGGTGGATTACGGGGATTACCAGAGCACGGCCCTGAGCGACGCGGACAAGGCCGCCGGCTTCGCCCTGTTCTGCTGCGCGCGGCCGCTAACCGATCTGGTGATCGAATCCCGCGAGGTGGGTGCCGCGAAGGACATCCAGGTCAAGACCATTCCCTGCCGCGTGCAGAAGATCGAGCGCGTGTCGGAAGACGTGGCGGTGCTCTATCTCAAGCTGCCCGCCAGCGAACGCCTGCAATTCCTGGCCGGCCAGTACATCGACATCCTGCTCAAGGATGGCAAGCGGCGCAGCTTCTCCCTCGCCAATGCGCCCCATGACGATGCGCTGTTACAGCTGCACGTGCGGCACGTGCCCGGCGGTGCCTTTACGGAATACGTGTTCACCACCATGCAGGAGAAGACCATCCTGCGTTTCGAAGGGCCGCTGGGCACCTTCTTCCTGCGTGAGGACAGCGACAAGCCCATCATCATGCTCGCCACCGGCACTGGCTTCGCGCCCATCAAGAGCATGCTGGAACACGCCTTCCAGGTGGGCATCACGCGCCCCATCACCCTCTACTGGGGGGGACGCCACAAGGATGACCTCTACATGCTGGATCTGCCCCAACAGTGGGCGCAGACCCACGGCAACTTCCGCTTCGTGCCCGTGCTGTCGCGGCCGGCGCCGGAGGACCGGTGGACTGGGCGCACCGGTCACGTGCAGGACTGTGCCTTGGCCGACCATCCGGACATCGGGAATTATCAGGTTTATGCCTGTGGGTCGCCGGCCATGGTGAACGAGGCCCATCGCGTGCTGGTGGCGGCGGGCCTGCCGGAGGAAGAGTTCTTTTCCGACGCCTTCACCCCGGCCAAGGACAGCCAGCCGCAACCAGCCGCCTGATCGTCCGTTCAAAGACTGCTGCGGCAGGCCATCATCGCGAGGTTTGCCCGGGCCTGCCGCTGCCCGCGGCTCACGGGGCGAGCGGCGCGCCGCCTGCGCTTTCCAGGGCGAGACTGGCGCGGTAATGGCGGCAGGCCTCGTCGGGCTGGTTCATGCGTTCAAGTAGCTCGGCCAGGGCCAGGTGGGCCTCCCGCGTGGGTTCCACGGCGAGGCTGGCCTCGATGTAGGAGCGCGCCTTGCCCCACAATTCCTGGCGCGCGCACAGGCGCCCCAGGGTCAGCAGGAGCGCCGGGTCGCGCGGGTGGGCCGGCAGCCATTTTTCGGCCTGCTCGATCTGCCGGATCACGTCCCGGTCCGCGCACTCGGCATAGAGGGCGGCCAGGGCGCTGTCCCAGCTTTTTTCCAGACTCTGCTCGATGATCTCGCGTGCCTGGCGGGTGCCGCCCAAGGCCAGGAACAGGCGCGCCGCGCTGGCCGCGATCTGGGTGCGGGTGCGGTCTTCCGGCGCCATGCGTTCCCAGTACTGGGCGAGGGCCTCGGCACTGTGGGCCTTGCGCTTCAGGTTTTCCAGATGGGCGTTGAGGCGCAGCTGCTCGGCCTGCACCGGCTCGATGGCCTCGCGTTTCTCCAGTTGCGCCAGCACGGCGAGCACCTGATCCCAGTTGCGGGCGAGCTGCTGGGCCTTGAGGTCCAGGCGCAGCACGCCGATGTGCTTGGGCGCGATATCTCTAAGCTGTTTCAACAGGGGCAGGGCGGCCTGCACGTCGCGCGCATCCAGCATGAGCTCCACCTGGGTCATGAGCCGTGCCGTGGGGTCAT
>JBBFMG010000197.1:0-4254 GCA_037478575.1 Burkholderiales bacterium
TCCGCGTGTGCCAGGGCCTGCTCCAGTTGCGCCACATCGCGCAGGGCTTCCACTTCAGGCGGGATATAGCCGGCATTTTTGAGGATGCGCCAGGCCATGCGCAGTTCCGGCGGCACGAGGGCATCGTCGGTGAGGTCGAGGGGTCGGCCGGCGCCGGGCAGGGCGTCGAACTCGCCCGCCGCCATGGCGGCCTCGATGCGTTGTTCGACAAGCTGCTGGAAGAGATCCATGACGCGGCGCAGCTTACGGAAACCCCGCGCGAAGGGCAACCGGCAGGACGCTATACTGCCGTTTTTGGATCGAGCAAACCGCCATGAACGAAACCGGCAGCCCACCCGACAGCCTCATCACGTTGACCCACGTGATGTATGGCCTCCATGCCTTCAGTGCCCTCACCGGCATGCTCACCCCGGCGCTGGTGGTGACGGCCTTTCTCACGGGCTGGCCATCCATCATCGCCATCATCCTCAATTACGTGAAACGGGACGAGGCGCGGGACAGCTGGCTCCTCACCCATTTCCATTGGCAGGCCCGCACCTTCTGGTTCGCCCTGCTGTGGCTCGCGCTGGCCGGCCTGATGGTGATGACGGTTTTCCTGATACCGCTTGCCATGGTGCTCCTGCTGGGCGTGGGCATCTGGGTCGTGTATCGCATCGTGCGCGGCTGGCTGGCCCTGCTGGAACGCCGCGCGCTGCCCTCATAGTCCCAGGAGACGGCGCACTTCGGCTGACCGGCGGGCGCGGCAGGCTGCCTGCGCCAGCCTGGAGGCTTCCCGGGTGTCCACCTGCGTGATGGCCGCTGCCAGCCAGGGCAGCAGGGCGGGATCCACCGAAAAACGGCGAAAGCCCAGCCCCAGCAGCAGGACCATCGCGCCAGGCCACTGACTGAGCAGGCCATTTACCTGCAAACGTTCGGGGTCGCCGGCGCGCTGCACGATGCCGGCCAGAAAGCGGTAGAGGACGGGCGCGTGGAAATCCAGCCGGTCTGCGACCGCCGGCTCGTCCCGGTTGGCCGCGAACAGGCATTGCATCAGATCGTTGCAGCCCAGGGCGGCGAAGTCTGCCACCTCCAGCAGACCGTCCACGGCCAGGGCGGCGGCCGGCGTTTCCAGCATCGTTCCCACGGGCAGGCTGTGCCCAGGCAGTCCCGTGGCGCGGCGCACTGCCTGCGTCCAGGTCTCCAATTCCTCCCGGCAGGTGACATAAGGCAGCAGGACACGCAGGGGAAACTGTGGCGCGAGATGTCCGATGGCCGCGAGTTCGGCCTCAACCACCTGGCGTGCCGGCGCATGCCGATAGAGGCGCACGCCCTGGAGGCCCAGGGTGGCGTTGACGCCCGGCAGGTCCGGCAGCCAGGGGGGATGCTTGTCACCGGCCACGTCCAGCAGCCGGACGGTGACCGGGTGCCCCGTTGCCACTTCGCACACGGCACGCAGGCGCGCTTCGAACAGGCGCTCGTCTGGGGCGGCCGGGGTGTCCGGAAGGACGTATTCCGACCGGAACAGGCCAATGCCCTGGGCGCCGTTGGCCACGGCGAGCCGCGCCGCGTCCGCGGTACCGACACTGGCCAGCAGCGTGACAGGGGTGCCATCGACGGTGCGCAGATCCGCCGGGGCGGGAGGTGGCGCGGGCGGCTGGGGCGGCGGGCAGGTGGCAAGCGCCCCGCGCGCCGCGTCGAGCCAGACGATTTCGCCCAGGGGCAGGCCGTCCCCCCGCGCCAGCACCATGGGCAGTCCCCAGCCCCGCAGGCGCAACACGGGGTGGGACAGGGGCGCGGCGTCCACCACCACGAGGCCCTGTAAGTGGGGCGTGGGCGCGAGCCCCGGCTGCAGCTCCGTCTGGTGCAGGACGGCGATATACGGCTCCGCCCCATGTCCGAGCCCGCGCACGAGACGGCCCTGGGTCAGGCCGGGAACGAAGGGGATGAGGGTGAAAGCGTCCATGCCGGGTTTTCCGGCCTGCTGCGGTTTATGGCAGGCTGACGCCTTCCTCGCGCAGCATGTCCACCAGTGCGATCAGGGGCAGCCCCACCAGGGCATTGGGATCCTCCCCCTGGAAGCGCTCGATGAGGACGATGCCGAATCCTTCCGATTTGGCGCTGCCGGCGCAGTCGTAAGGTTGTTCCCGCTTAAGATAACGCTCGATCTGCTCCGCGCCGAGGGGACGGAATTTGACGCCGAAGGGCACCACCCGCGCCTGCATCCGGCCGGTGGCGGCATTGAGCAGGGCGAGCGCCGTGTGGAACACCACCTCGCGCCCGCTCGCGGCAAGCAGCTGTTGCTTTGCGTTTTCGAAATTGCCGGGTTTGCCCAGGGGCCGGCCATCCAGCACGGCCACCTGGTCGGAACCGATGATGAGCGCCTGGGGATACTGCCGCGCCACCGCCCGGGCCTTGAGTTGCGCCAGGCGCAGCGCCGTGTCCCAGGGCTTTTCGCCGGGCAGGGGCGTTTCGTCCACGTCGGGGGACATCACCTCGAAGGGCAGCATGAGACGTGCCAAGAGCTGGCGCCGGTAGGGGGAGGAGGAGGCGAGCACCAGCTGCACGGCGGCGTTCATTCCGGCTGGATTTCGATCAGGGCCTCGCGGGGTTTCACCGCATCGCCCTTGGACACGAAGATGTTGGTCACGGTACCGGACACCGGCGCCTGGATTTCGTTTTCCATCTTCATCGCCTCAATCACCAGCACCGGATCGCCGGCCTTGACCTTTTTCCCGGTATCCACCAGCACGTCCACGATGGTGCCCGGCATGGCAGTGGTGACGTGGCCCTTGTGGGTGGCTGTCGGCCGGCCCGCCTCGGCCACCCCCTTGACCTTGGGCCGGGCCTGCCCGGCGCCCGCCCCGCTGCCGCTCACTTCCACCTCGGCGAGCGTTTCGATGACCACTTCCTCGCTCACGCCATCCACCAGCACGTAGTAGGGGCGCGGTTCGACGCCGGGCGCGCCACTGCCCGTGAGCTTGATGTGATAGGTCTCACCGTGCAGGGTGATGTTGAACTCGGTGGGGGCGAAGCGTTTGGCGCCGGGCTGGGCCGCCTCGCGCGGCAGCAGGGGCTCGGGCTTGAGGGTGCCGGCAGCGCGTTCCTGGAAGAAAGTGCGCGCCAGTTCCGGGAACATGGCATAGGTGAGCACGTCTTCCTCACTGCGGGCGAGCCCTTCCACCTCGCTGCGCAGCTTGTCCAGCTCGTCCGGCAACAGGTCCGCGGGCCGGCAGGTGATCACTTCGGCATTGCCGATGGCGAGGCTTCTGACCTGTTCGTTCACCGGCCCCGGCGCCTTGCCGTACAGGCCCTGCAGGTAGTGCTTCACCTCGGTGGTGACGCTCTTATAGCGTTCACCCGTGAGCACGTTGAGTACCGCCTGGGTGCCGACGATCTGCGAGGTGGGCGTGACCAGCGGCGGGAAGCCCAGGTCCTCGCGCACGCGGGGAATCTCCGCCAGCACCTCGTCCATGCGGTCGAGGGCGCCCTGTTCCTTGAGCTGGTTGGCCAGGTTGGAGATCATTCCGCCCGGTACCTGATTGACCAGCACGCGCGTGTCCACACCCGTGAATTCGCTCTCGAACTGCCAGTATTTCTTGCGCACTTCGCGGAAATAGGCGGCAATTTCCTGCAGCAGGGGCAGGTCGAGGCCGGTGTCGTATTCGGTGCCGGCCAGGGCCGCGACGATACTTTCCGTGGTGGAATGGCTCGCCCCCTCGGAGAAAGCGGACAGGCAGGTATCCAGCATCAGGGCGCCGTTCTCCACGGCCTTCAGATGGCACATGCTGGAAAGCCCCGAGGTGGCATGGCTGTGCAGGTGGATGGGTACCCGTACTGCCGCGGTGAGCTCGCGCACCAGCTCGGCGGTGGCGTAGGGCGTGAGCAGCCCGGCCATGTCCTTGATGGCGATGGTGTCGCAGCCCATTGCTTCCAGTTCGCGCCCCAGGGCCACGAAGTGGGCGATGTCGTGCACGGGACTGGTGGTATAGCAGATGGTGCCTTCGGCGTGCTTGCCGGCCTCCTTCACCGCCTCGATGGACACCCGCAGATTGCGCAGGTCGTTCATGGCATCGAAGATGCGGAACACGTCCACGCCATCGTTGGCGGCACGTTTGACGAAGGCGCGCACCACGTCATCGGAATAGTGGCGGTAGCCCAGCAGGTTCTGGCCGCGCAACAGCATCTGGATGCGGGTATTGGGCAGGGCGCGGCGCAGGGCCTTTAAGCGCTCCCAGGGGTCTTCCCGCAGGAAACGCACGCAGGCATCGAAGGTGG
>JBBFMG010000198.1:0-4140 GCA_037478575.1 Burkholderiales bacterium
CTGTGACTGACACGCACCCGGGGACACTTCATGCCCAAAAAGCCGCCTGCCTGGCTCCTCCGACTGTTGCCGTTTCTGGACTGGTTCCCCATGAGCCGCCAGAGCCTGCGCGCGGACGTCGTGGCGGGGCTCACCGTGGCGCTGGTGCTGGTGCCCCAGAGCATGGCCTATGCCCAGCTCGCGGGCCTGCCTGTGGTGTACGGGTTGTATGCGGGGTTCGTGCCGGTGATCGTCGCCTCCCTGTGGGGTTCCCTGCGCCAGCTGCACACCGGCCCCACCGCCATGCTGTCGCTGCTGTCGGCGGCGGCGCTGTTGCCGTTCGCGGCGGTGGGCAGCGACCGCTTCATCGAACTGTCCATCATGCTCGCGCTCTTGGTGGGAGTATTGCGCCTGGTGCTGGGGATGTTCCGGCTCGCACTGGTGGTGAACCTGTTGTCCCACCCGGTGGTGGTGGGCTTTACCAACGCCGCGGCGCTGATCATCGGCCTGTCCCAGCTCAACAAGCTCATCAATGTGCCCATGCCCCGCAGCGATTCCTTCCTGGGCGATCTGTGGGCGGTGGTGCTGCAGGCAGGCGAGGCGCACTGGCCCACGGTGGCCTTCGCGCTGACCGCCTTCGCGATCATCTACGGTCTGCAGCGCTTGAGCCCCCGGCTGCCCGCGATTCTGATCGCCATCGTGCTCACCACGGCCGCAAGTGCCTGGCTGGGGTTCGAGCGGATCGAGACCGTACCGGCTTCGGCCATTGGCGATGCCTCCTTCCAAGGCCGTCTGGCTGAGTTCAGGCGGCTCAACGATGAAATCCGCGCCCAGGAGCACGCCGTGGCGCGGCTGCAGGGTATGCTCGCCCGCAGGGAAGCGGAAAGCCGCTTGGCCGTGGTCGATCTGCGGGGGGAGCTGGAACGGCAGAAGACGCGGCTCGATCTGTTGCGGGAGCAGGCCTTCGATGCGCGGGTACGGCTGCACGGGATCCGCCTTTCGCGCGCGGAGACCCCGGGCGGGCCGGTATTCCACGCGGCCGGCACCGTCGTGGAAGGGGAGCCGGCGGGGGCGGCCTACTGGCGATTTGTCGGCATCCAGGGCGAACAGGTGCGCCTGTCGGCGGGCGGCGAAGTGGTGGGCGCCATTCCCCGTGGGCTTCCGGATTTCCGCGTGCCCAAGGTGGACTGGCAGCTCGTGGTGCCCCTGTTGCCGGCGGCGCTCATCATGGCCCTGCTGGGTTTCATGGAGGCGACCTCCATTTCCAAGGCCATTACCGCACGCACCGGCCAGCGGGTGGATACCAACCGGGAGCTCATTGGTCAGGGACTGGCCAACATCGTGGGCAGCTTCTTCCAGTCCTACGTGGTGAGTGGGTCGTTCTCGCGCTCGGCGCTGGCGGCTCGTGCCGGGGCGCAGACCGGCCTGTTCGCCATCGTCAGCGCCCTGTGCGTCGTGGTCGTGATCCTGTTCCTCACACCCTGGCTCTACCATCTGCCCCAGGCTGTGCTGGCGGTGATCATCATGTTCGCGGTGTTTGGCCTGGTGCGCATCGAGCCCCTCCTGCAGGCCTGGAAAGTGAACCGTTCGGACGCCCTGATCGGCGTCATCACCTTCGTGGCCACGCTGGCCCTGGCCCCGGCCATGGCCTATGGCATCCTCATCGGCGTGGGACTGACCGTTCTGGCCTATCTCCTGCGCAACATGCGTCCCCGCGCGGAAATCCTGGGCCGGCGGCCCGACGGTGCCCTGGCGGGCATGGACAGCCACCACCTGGCGCCGGTGAGCGAGCGTTATGTGGTGTTGCGCTTCGATGGCTCGCTGGATTTCGTCAATGTGGCCTATTTCGAGGAGGCGCTGCTCAATGCCCTGCGCCGCTTCCCCCAGGCGCGGGCGGTGTTGGTGGTGGGCAGCGGCATCAACGGTCTCGACGCCTCCGGCGCGGCCCAGCTCCAGGCGGTGGGCCGCCAGCTCAAGGCGCGTGGCGTGGAACTCTATTTCAGCAGTCTCAAGCGCCAGGTGCGGACAGCCTTCGAGCGGGGCGGGCTGGCCGAGGTGATTCCGCCGGATCACCTGTTCGCCACCAAGGACCTGGCGCTTTCCGCCCTGGAAGCGCGCTATGGTGGCGACGGGGTCATGCGGCCGGACGGGACAATACCGCCGCCGCCTCGTCCAGCAGGAAGTTCTTGAAGGCCAGCGCCGCGGCGGACAGGCGCTTGTCCTTGCGGTGCACGATATGCCAGTGACGGCGGATGGGCAGGCCCTCCACGTCCAGCACCCGCAGGCGGCGCGCGGAGAGTTCCAGCTCGATGGTGTGCAGCGACACCACGCCCAGCCCCAGCCCGGCCTGCACGCCCTGCTTGATGGCCTCGGTGCTGCTCATCTCCATGCCCGCCTGGATCTTCACGCCATGGGCCTCGAAATAGCGTTCCATGGCGATGCGGGTGCCCGAGCCTTCTTCCCGCATGAGAAAGGTTTCCTGGGCCAGGCGCGCGAGGGGGATGTTCTTCTGGCGGGCCAGGGGATGGTTCATGGGCGCGATCACCACCAGCGGATTTTCCATGAAGGATTCCGCCACCAGGTCCAGCCCCTCCGGCGGCTGGCCCATGATGGCCATGTCCATCTCGTTGTTGGCCAGCTGCGTCAGCAGGGTCTGACGGTTGGTCACGTTCAGGCTGACGGTGATGGTGGGGAAACGCTGGCTGAAGGTGGCCAGAAGCTGGGGCGCGAAATAATTGGCGGTACTCGCCACGGAGATCTTCAGCTTGCCGCGCTTGAGCCCTTTCAGCTCGGCCAGCACCGCTTCCAGCTCGTTGAGCTGCTGGGCGATGGTGCGGCTGTAGTGGTAGAGCTCGTGCCCGGCCTCGGTGAGATAGATCTTCTTGCCCAGCTGCTCGAACAGGGTGGTGCCCACGTTCTCCTCCAGCTGTTTGATCTGCATGGAGACCGCAGGCTGGGTCAAATGCAGCTCCTGGGCCGCGCGCGAGAAGCTCAGGTGGCGGGCCACGGCCTCGAATACGGAAAGCTGGCGAAAGGTGACGTGCAGCATCCCGGGTGCTCGCTTGTTGGATAAGCAATAGCTTATCCTAATTATCAAAAAGTTTCACTATCCCTTATAGCGCAGTTGGTCCTATAGTTCGGGCTCACGTTGCTTTGACCCCACTGCGACGTCAGCTTTGTTCACGACTAACTGGAGGTTCCCATGGCCGTCAAAACCTACAACGCCGGTGTAAAAGAGTACCGGCAGACCTACTGGATGCCCGATTATCAGCCGCTGGATACCGACATCCTGGCGGTGTTCAAGATCACCCCGCAGCCCGGCGTGGACCGCGAAGAAGCCGCTGCCGCGGTGGCCGCGGAATCCTCCACTGGCACCTGGACCACGGTGTGGACCGACCTGCTGACCGACCTGGATTACTACAAGGGTCGCGCCTACAAGATCGAGGACGTGCCGGGTGATGACACCTGCTTCTACGCCTACGTGGCCTATCCCATCGACCTGTTCGAGGAAGGCTCGGTGGTCAACGTGTTCACCTCCCTGGTGGGCAACGTGTTCGGCTTCAAGGCCATCCGCGCTCTGCGCCTGGAGGACGTGCGCTTCCCCATCGCCTATGTGAAGACCTGCGGCGGCCCGCCCCATGGCATCCAGGTCGAGCGCGACATCATGAACAAATATGGCCGGCCGCTGCTCGGCTGCACCATCAAGCCCAAGCTGGGCCTGTCCGCCAAGAACTATGGTCGCGCCGTGTATGAATGCCTGCGCGGCGGTCTCGACTTCACCAAGGACGACGAGAACGTCAACTCCCAGCCCTTCATGCGCTGGAAGCAGCGTTTCGACTTCGTCATGGAAGCCATCCACAAGGCCGAGCGCGAGACCGGCGAGCGCAAGGGGCACTACCTGAACG
Source organism: Burkholderiales bacterium (assembly GCA_037478575.1). Taxonomy (GTDB): domain Bacteria; phylum Pseudomonadota; class Gammaproteobacteria; order Burkholderiales; family Thiobacteraceae; genus Thiobacter. The sequence continues at coordinate 3,885 of JBBFMG010000198.1, forward strand.
TGACCGCGCCCACCCCGGAAGAGATGTACAAGCGGGCCGAGTACGCCAAGGAAATCGGCGCGCCCATCATCATGCACGACTACATCACCGGCGGCTTCTGCGCCCACACCGGCCTGGCCAACTGGTGCCGCGAGAACGGCCTGCTGCTGCACGTGCACCGCGCCATGCACGCCGTGATCGACCGCAACCCGCACCATGGCATCCACTTCCGCGTGCTGACCAAGGTGCTGCGCCTGATGGGCGGCGACCACCTGCA
>JBBFMG010000199.1:0-4126 GCA_037478575.1 Burkholderiales bacterium
GTCACGCCTTTCCGTCCCATTCCCCTGGAAGTGCCGGAGGGAATGAAGCCCAACGAATTCTTCAACAGCACCGAGAATCTCAACGATCTGGTACACAACAACGGGCTGCTCAAAAACCCCGAGGATCTGCTGCTCTACCGCAAGGCGCTGGGTCACAGCAACGTGTTCGATGCTTCCATCATCTACAACACGTCGCAGCGCATCCTCGATCCTTTGGGACGGCCGGTGCGCCGCACCCAGGTGCCGGACCCGGTGAAGCGTGTCTGGAACCGCATGAACCAGATTCTCATCGACTACATGCTGGAGCGCTATCCCGACCCGGCGCGGCACCTGGTGCTGGCGGGCGAGGCCAGCCTGGACGCCACCTGGCCCCTCACCTCGCCCGGGGTGCCTTCCATCCGCATGCTGCACAACCATTTCATCGTGTTCGACAAGCAGGCGCTGGAAGAAGCCCCGCTGGCCGATCCCGACAACCCCAATCTCACCGACGGCGGCCAGCATTCCCTGTTCCAGGCCTACATGCGGGACGTGTACCGGTCCTTTTTCAGCGAGCTGGATTTCCACCTCCTCAAACCCTGCGAGGACAGCGCCTGCCGGCTCGCCCTGACCGGCTATCCCCAAGGCCTGCCGAGCTGGCAGGTGATCGGTGGCGCCGCGGCGCTGCGGGAAGTGGCCTTCTGGAAGGACTACGACACCCTGCTCAAGGGCTTTCTCGATTTTTACCGCACCTTCTTTGGTCAGGTCTCCACGCGCAATTCGCCGCCCCCGCGCGACCTTTACTTCCCTGAGCTCGTGGAGGAGAAGCTGTTGTTCAACAACGACTTCCTGCGCACCGCCAAGATGGTGCGCGACCGCTGCATCCGGGATGCGAAATACGCCAACTCCATCCGCTGGCAGCCGGCGTTCAAGCAGCTCATCTACCGCAACGACCAAGGGCAGCTCATCGTCACCATCAGCCAGAATTCCATTGGCAATGCCATCACCGAGCTCCTGGGCGTGGTGGTGCGGCGGGTGCCGGACGCGGAGGCCTACGCCCGGTTTGAGCCGCGTCTGATCGAACAGCTCCTCGAAGTGCGCCGGCGCCTGGTGGAAGCCGACTTGGGCGAGCCCATCGCCACCCCCTACTGGGGCACGGACTGAACTTTGGACGACCCCACCGCCGGCAGGGCTGCTATATTGCCAACAGGCGGGCCCGTCGGCCCGCCATGGCTCGACGAGGAACCATCATGATCCGAAATCCCCTGGACGTTTCCACTCTGGTTTCGCCCCGCCTGTCCGCCCTGCTGGAAAAGCTGGTCAACGACCCCAATGCGGACGAGCCCCCCACCCTTGCCACAGCGCGCGACTTCCTCATGGGCCTGCTGCCGCCTTCCGTCACCGAGGCGGAGCGGCTGCACCATTTCGACGTGAGCGAATCATTGCTGGATGAGCTCAACACGCTGATCGAGGAGTACGGCCCGGACGCGCCCGCCGCGGACTTCGTGCGTGCCACGGCCAGCGAAGCCCTGTCGCGGGTCATTGAGACCGTGATCAACGATGAAAACCGGGAAGGGCCGCCCACCCTGGAAACTGTGCGCGAAGCCATCGTGGAGGGCATCGGGGCGCGACTGGTGGGCGAGGGTGTGCTGGACGAGGACGAAGACGAGGGCCTGCTGGAGGAAATCGACGGGCTGATCGACGAATACGGTCCCGACGCCCTGGCGGAAAATTTCGTGCGCTACGAATAGGAGGATGCCATGCCGGAAGCCATGCAAGGCCCGCAAGCCGCCGCGGGCGTCACCTGGCGCGGCCTGCCGCTGGAGGTGCGCGAGGCCATGATCCGCGAGGCTGCCTATTACCTGGCGGAAAAGCGCGGATTCGCCCCGGGCCACGAACTGGACGACTGGCTTGCCGCAGAAGCGGCCCTGGACCACGATTTCCCACCGCAGCCCGGGCCGGAGACCGAAATCCAGCAAAGCAGCGTGCGGGCTCCCGGCGTGGATGACGCCCTCAAGCGCATCCTGCGTCAGCATCCCGGCAAGGCCATTCCCCAGGTGGAGGGCATCGACCCGGAGCTGGCCCCACCGCGGGAGTGAATTGCCCTCTGTCCCGGGCGCGATGAGCCGGACCGAACCGCTGCTGTTCGCACCCCAGGCCGGGCGGGGACTGGCCCAGGCCATTGCCCAGGAACTGGGTCTTGAGCTCGCGCCGCTGGAGGAGCGCGAATTCGAGGACGGTGAGCACAAGAGCCGTCCCCTCACCGGTGTGCGGGGCCGGGACGTCTATCTCATCCAGTCCCTGCACGGGGACGCCACGGGCAGCGTCAACGACCGGCTGGTTCGGCTGCTCCTGCTGATCCAGGCCCTCAAGGACCAGGGCGCGGCGCAGGTCACGGCGGTGCTCCCCTATCTCGCCTACGCACGCAAGGACCGCCGGACCCAGCCCCGCGATCCGGTGAACACCCGAACCGTAGCCCAGTTGTTCGAGGCCGTGGGCACCGACCGGGTGCTCACCCTGGACGTGCACAACCTGGCCGCCTACCAGAACGCGTTCCGCATTCCCGCTGACCACCTGGAGGCCCGTCCCCTGTTTGCCCGCCATCTCGCACCCCAGCTCGCCGGCGAGGACGTGGTGGTGGTCTCCCCGGACCTGGGTGGGGTCAAGCGCGCCGAGGCCCTGCGGGAGACGCTGGGCGGGCTGCTGGCGCGTCCGGTGGGCAGCGCCTTCGTGGAGAAATACCGGGCCCGCGGCGAGGTGTGGGGAGAGGCCGTGGCAGGCGACGTGTCGGGGCGTGTCGCCCTGATCCTGGACGACCTGGTGGCAAGCGGCACCACCCTGGCCCGCGCCGCCCGTGCCTGCCGTGCCCAGGGCGCCCGGCGCGTGCTCGCCGCGGTCACCCATGGGCTGTTTGGCGCCGGCGCAGCCGGGACCCTGGCCGAGCCGGCACTGGAACGGCTCATCATCACCGACAGCATATGGCCGCCGCGTCCCCTGCCGCCCGACGTCGCCGCCAAGCTCACGGTGCTGGAAATCGCACCACTCCTGGCCGAGGCCATCCGCCGCCTGGCCACGGGCGGCAGCCTCACCGCCCTGCTGGAGCCCCCGCCTCCCCGCCTGGCCTGAGTCCAGCCTCACTGCAAGTGGGGTGAAACCGTGGCCCCCTGCCGGGGGTCGAAGCTTTCCCGCCATCCAAAGGAGGAGGCCGCCATGAACAATGTCCGTCCCTATGCCCTCGCTCTCGTTTTGATCGGGCTTGCAGCCGCCACCTGGGCCGCCCTGCTGCCCCATTACGGCGCGGGCTTTCACCTGCACGCGAGCATCCTGGTGGGACTGATGCTGCCCTTCGTCGCCTACGGCAGCCTCATCGCAAGCCTGCGGCCGGGGTGGCTCCTTATCACAGGTCTGGTGATCACCGGCATCACGCTTGCTTTCGTGATTGCCCTGCGCGGCATGCGCGCCCAACCGGCGGAGGAGCTCGCCGCCTACGCCTTGCCCTTGGCGATCGCCGCCCTGCTGCTGCCCCTGGCCTATGCGCTGGGCAAACGCCCGGACACTTGAAACCCCTTCCGTTCCCGTGCCTCTCCTGCCCGCAGCCTGAACCGGTGATCCCGCTGCCCGGCTCACGGGCAGCCGGTCTGCGCCGCGTGCCTGGGCAGCCCTTGACTTCCGGAAATGACGGGCGCAAACTGGCCGCGGTCTTTGACTTTGAAGGAATTCCGGCGGTGTGGCCGCTGCGCCTTTGGAGCAAATTGGTGGGATTGACCGTCCGTTCTTGAGTTAAGGAAACAGCAGCATGGCAACTGGCACCGTCAAATGGTTCAACGACGCTAAAGGTTACGGGTTCATCACGCCGGACGACGGGGGGGACGACCTGTTCGCCCACTTCTCCGCCATCCAGGTCCAGGGCTTCAAGAGCCTGAAGGAAGGCCAGAAGGTCCAATACGACGTGACCCAGGGCCCGAAGGGCAAGCAGGCCTCCAATATCCGGCCCGCCTGATTCGCGACACCCCATTCCAGGCCATCTCCGCTCCCGCGGGGATGGCCTTTTTCATTGGAGCGGACCTGGCCGCCCATCGAGTAGGGGACGGGGTCACCCCCGTCGCCCTCTCACACCACCGGACGTGCGGTTCCGCATCCGGCGGTTCAT
>JBBFMG010000200.1:0-4101 GCA_037478575.1 Burkholderiales bacterium
CGCCGACTGCCTGGCCTACGCCTACGACAACAGCCGCAGGCCCGCCGTCCCCGAGGCGGTGGCCTTTCCCCTTACCACCGGGGAAGTGCAGGCCATCGTGGCGGCCTGCCATGAACACGGCGTGCCAACCACGCCCCGGGGACGGGGCACCGGCACCGCCGGCGGCAGCGTGCCGGAGCGGGGCGGGTTGGTGCTCTCCCTGGAACGCATGCACCGCATCCTCGCCGTGGATCCGGCCAACCGGGTGATGGTGGTGCAACCGGGTGTGCTCAACCAGCAGGTGCAGGACGCCGCGCGCCCCCATGGCTTCTTCTGGCCGCCCGATCCTTCCAGCGCCGCCTACTGCACCGTGGGCGGCAACCTCGCCACCTGCGCCGCCGGTCCCCGTGCGGTGAAGTACGGTGTGACCCGGGACCACGTGCTGGCCCTCACCGCCGTCACCGGCAAGGGCGAGATCATCCGCACGGGCACCTACACCACCAAGGGTGTGGTGGGCTATGACCTCACCCGACTCATCGTGGGCTCCGAGGGCACGCTCGCGGTGATCACCGAGGCCGTGCTCAAACTCACGCCGCTGCCCGAGGCCAGCGCCGGCGTGACCGCCCACTACCGGGATCTCGCTGCCTGCGCCCGCGCCATCACGCGCATCATGGCCCAGCCGCGGGTGCCCAGTGCACTGGAATTCCTGGACGCGGGCGCCCTGGATCTCATTCGCGCCCATTACCCTGGGCTGGTCCCGGAGGAAACGCGCGCCATGCTCATGATCGAGGTGGACGGCAGCCCCGCTGAGATCGAAACGGCCCAGCAAGCGATTGTCGCTGCCTGCGCCGACCCCGAGCTGATCGAGGCCCGGCCGGTGGCGGACACGCAAAGCCTGTGGGCGGCCCGCAAGGCCCTCTCCCCTTTGCTGCGGGACGTCGCGCCGAAGAAAATCAACGAGGACGTGGTGGTGCCCGTGTCCCATCTGCCCGAGTTCCTGACCGGCGTGGCGGCACTCGCGCGGGAATACCGGGTGGCCAACGTGAATTTCGGTCACGCCGGCAACGGCAACATCCACGTCAATCTGCTGGTGCATCCGGAGCAAGAGGACGAACTCCGGCGCGGTGAGGCCTGTCTGGACCGGATCTTCGACCTGGTGCTGCGCCTGCGTGGCACCCTGTCGGGCGAGCACGGCGTGGGCCGGGAAAAGCGGCCCTACGTGGGCCGCGAGATCGATCCCGTGACCCTGGGGGTGATGCGGGACGTGAAACGCGTGTTCGACCCGCGGGGCATCCTCAATCCGGGCAAGATCTTCCCAACCGACGAAGAAGCGGCGGTCACGGCAGGCGGCAGGCAACACGCCTGAGTTCGGTCCCGTCGTAGCCCGCGGCGAGCTGTTCCAGCCTGGCGCGCAGCGCGTCGTCCACCTGGATCACGGTGATGGTGCCGGTGGGAGGCTGTCGCTCCAGCACGCGCGCCGATTTCACGCCCTTCTCGCGCAATTGCGCAAGGTAGAGGTCGGCCTCCTCCCGGCTGGCAAACGCTGCCAGTGAGATGGCATGGCGCCAGGGTCCCTCCTCCTCCACCAGCGTGGCCTCGTCGATGCCCAGCCCGCGCAGTTCCGTCAGCTTCTTCTCCGCTTCGGCCCGGGTCTTGAAGGGTGGAACGTGCACCCAGTAATCCGTCGCCGGGGACAGCACCAGGCGGTCTTTCAGGCCCAGCGCTTCCAGTGCCCCACGGGCCCGCGCCAGCGCCGCCGCATCGAGGCCCGTCCATTCCAAACATTGGCCGGCTTGCGCCGGTTCGTTCGGGACTGGGGCAGACGCCACGGTCGCAATGCGGATCGCCTCCGGATGCAGAGGCGGCCGTGGGCTGCTCCCCGCAGCCTGGGGTTTGACCAGGAAATAGCCCAGCAGCGCCACATTGGCGAGCAGCAGAATGAAGAACACCACCCTCATGCGAACCCTCTCTCCTGCGCGATGCGCAGCAGGCCGTCAAGGACCAGATTGGGCGCGCGCCGCACCGGGCCCGTGAGCAGCGGTTCCAGCGCTTCGGCACCCCCACCCGTCAGCAGGATCTCAACCCGCCCTTCGCGCCCGGCGACCAGCGCGGCCATGCGCTCCACCGCACCGGCGATGGCAAGCAGGGCCCCCGTGTGCATGGCGCTGCCGGTATCCTGGGGAAAGGCCGTGAAGCTGCCCGGCAGCTCACCCAGCCCGGCGGTGTGGGCGGCGAGGGCCCGTTTCATGAGTTCCACCCCGGGCAGGATCAGTCCTCCTTCGAACACCCCCGCCCCAGTGAGCGCATCCACGGTGACTGCCGTACCCACGCTCACCACCAGCTTGGGCCCCGGTGTGAGCAGGTGGGCCGCCACCAGGGCACACCAGCGGTCCACCCCCAGCTGTTCAGGCTGTCGGTAGCGATTGGTCACGCCGCACTCCCGCTCCCTGGCGCGCACCCACAGCACGGGCCGCGACCAGGTGGCCATGAGGCGTTCCATGGGCTGGCGGAAACGGTCTCCCGCCACGTCCGCGATCACCACCCGCTCCGGCAATGGTCCCTGCCAGGCTGCGGCAAAGGTGTCGAACTGCGCCAGGGGAATACGCTCCACGCTGCGCCAGGCGCGCCCGTCGTGCCAGCCGAGCTTCACGAAACTGTTGCCGGCATCGATGGCAAGCAGCATGCATGCTCCCTCAGGCCGCCGGCGCCACGTCCCGCAGCGGACGCAGGCTGATCTCCCCGCTGGCGAAACGCTCCATGCCGCGCCCGGTGCGCAGCAGCAGGGCCCCATCCTCGGCCACCCCGGCCACCGTCCCTTCGACACGCGCGCCCGAGGGCAGCAGCAGCGCCACCGGGCGCTCATGGTAGGCGTGTGCGGCCTGCCAATCCTCGCGCAGGGGGGCAAAGCCCGTCGCCTCGAATTGGGAGAGCACTTCGTCGAGGTGGCCAAGCAGGCTCGCCAGCAGCTCCGTTCGGGAGGGCAGTTCCGGCTGCAGCGTGGCCAGATCGGTCACCGCCTGATCGATGCGCTCCCTGACCGCTCCCAGACGCACGTTGATGCCCACACCAATCACCGCCGCCGTCGGTCCCAGCGCATCGCCTTGCAGTTCCACCAGAATACCCCCCAGCTTGCGATGCCCATGCAGCAGGTCATTGGGCCACTTGAGAGCCGTGTCGCCAAGGCCCAGGGCCACCAGGGCGCGCTGCAGCGCCAGGCCCACGGCGAGACTGAGCCCCGACAGTTGCGCCACCCCATGGGGGAACCGCCACAACAGCGAGAACGTGAGACTGCCTCCCAGCGCACTCTCCCAGCGGCGGCCCCGGCGGCCCCGTCCCGCGGTCTGGAGCTCGGCCACCAGGCAGCTGCGGTGGGGCGCGCCCCGGGCGGCCTCCAGCGCCAGCGTGCTGTTGGTGGATTCCAGCACGTCCCGCACCGACAGGCTGAAGCGGCCCGCCAGCCGCGCCGCCAGCGCCGGCGCGTCGATCCAGTCCAGGGGCTGCGCCAGCCGATAACCGCGCCCCCGCACCCGGTGGACCTCCACCCCAAGTTGCTGGACATTGCCCAGGGCGTTGCACACACTGGCGCGAGAGACCCCCAGCTCGCCGGCAATGGCTTCCCCCGAGCGAAATTCCTCGTGGCTCAACCGGCGCAGCACGGAAAAGGTGAGGGGCAACATACTCGCGGCGTCGAAGGGGAAACGCGCCGATGGTAGCACAGGGGTGGCACAGGGGCTTCCGGTGCCTGGAAAGCAAAAAGCCCTGACGGTGTGGTCAGGGCTTTTTGTGGTGTGTGGGGGTGCCTGGCGGTGACCTACTTTCGCAGAGGGGATCTCTACTATCATCGGCGCGAGCCCGTTTCACGGTCCTGTTCGGGATGGGAAGGGGTGGGTCCAGGCTGCTATGGCCGCCAAGCGTAACTTGTTGCTGTGGCGTTTTTGGGGACGTCACAGCCAATTTGGAAGAAGTCGGGTTTGATTGCGGTTTCGCAAGCTGCCTGAGGGGATAGGGTCAAGCCTCACGGGCAATTAGTACTGGTTAGCTTAACGTGTTGCCACGCTTCCACACCCAGCCTATCAACGTCGTGGTCTTCGACGACCCTTCAGGGGGGTCCGGCTTTATGCC
>JBBFMG010000201.1:0-4060 GCA_037478575.1 Burkholderiales bacterium
CTCCATGCCGATCGCGGCTAAAGCCGCTCCCACAGGGGGCTGCCATCCCAATCGCGGCTGAAGCCGCTCCCACAGGGCATTGGCCCGGCCTGACTGTGGGAGGCGCTTTAGCGGCGACCTTCAGCACCCCATGCCGATCGCGGCTGAAGCCGCTCCCACAGGGGCGCTAGCATCCCAATCGCGGCTGAAGCCGCTCCCACATGCCCCCGCCCCCGCGCCCTCACACGCCACGGCCGAGGGCCGCCCGGCCCAGGTCCCAGATGGGCAGGAACACGCCCAGGGCGAGCACGAGCACCAGCACACCCATGCCCACGATGAGGATGGGTTCGATCTGGGCCGAGAGGTTCTTGACTTCGTATTCCACCTCGCGGTCGTACATCTCGGCGATTTCCTGCATGAGGTCGTCCACCGCGCCGGTTTCCTCGCCCACCGCGATCATCTGCAGCACCACCGGGGTGAACACGCCGCTCGCCACCGCGGTGCGCAGGATGGTCTCGCCGCGCTCCACGCCGTCGCGCATCTGCTCGATGCGCGCGCCGATGTAGTCGTTGTCCACCACCTTGGCCACCACCGACAGGCCCTGCACGATGGGCACGCCGCTTCGCACCGCCAGCGCCAGGGAACGGGCGAAGCGCGCAAGCGTGGCCTTGCGCACGATGGCGCCCACCACCGGCAGGCGCAGCTTGAACCGGTCCCACTGGTAGCGGCCGCGCGGGGTCTGGATCCACAGCCGCAGCCCTAGAATGGCGAACACGAGCAGCGCCAGCTGCACCGGCCAGGTGGCCACCATGAAATTGGAAAAACCAATCAGCAGCTGTGTCACATAGGGCAGCTGGGCGCCGAAGCCGGCATAGACCTTGGCGAAGGCGGGTATCACCAGCAGGTTGACGATGACGATGGCCACCGCCATGGCGATCACCACGAAGGTGGGGTAGCGCAGCGCGGCCCTGATCTGCTCCCGGGTGCGGCGCTCGAAATCCAGGTGATGGAACAGGCGCAGGAAGATTTCGTCGAGCCGCCCCGTCATCTCGCCCACCCGCACCATGCTGACGTAAAACGGCGAGAACACGCCTTCGCGACGCAGGGCCACCGACAGCTCGCGTCCCGCATCCAGGCTGCTGCGGACGTTACGCAGGACCTGCGCGAAGCTGCGGTTGGTGGTGGATTCCTCCAGTCCGGCCAGGGCGCGCAGGATGGGCACGCCCGCCTTGAGCAGGGTGTGCATCTGGCGCGAGAAGAGCAGGATGTCCAGCGGGCCCACCCGCGGCTCCAGCAGCCGGTTGAGCCATTCCGGGCGCTGCCTGGCGCGGGACGCGGGCGCCGCCCGGATTTCGATGGGCGTGACGCTGATGGTCATGAGCTGGTCGGCCACCGCGGCCGCGCTGACGGCCTCCAGCGTGCCTTCCACCAGCTCGCCACGGGGGTTGCGGCCTTTATATGCGAATACTGGCATGTCGGTCCGTTGCAAGCTTTGGGTTGACCGTCACAAGTCACGCTCGGCGAGGCTGGACTTGCGACTTGTACCGTGTGCCTTGAAACTGTTTTTATTCGTCCAGCGCGCTGCTCACCCGCATGGCCTCGGCGATGCTGGTGCGCCCGGCGAGAGCCAGCTCCACGGCGGCGCGGCGCAGGGTGCGGCCGGCGAGCTGTTCCTTGCCCTGACGCACGAACGCCGGCGTGTCCTGATGGTTGAGCGCTTCCACCAGGGGGCCGGTCATTTCCAGCATTTCATACACGCCGGTGCGGCCCCGGTAACCGGTGCCGTTGCAATGGGTGCAGCCGCGCCCCTGCACCCAGCGCCGGCGCGCCGCCTCCGCGCCCAGTTCCAGCTCCAGCCAGGCGAGTTCGTGGGGCAGGGGCGTGTAGTCCGTCACACAGCTGTCGCACACCAGGCGCAGTAGCCGCTGGGCGAGCACGGCATGCACCGACATCGCCACCATGTAGGGCGGCACGCCCATGTCCAGCAGGCGGATGGGTGTGGAGACGGCGTCGTTGGTATGCAGGGTGGAGAGCACCATGTGGCCCGTCATGGCGGCACGCATGCCGATCTGGGCGGTCTCCTGATCGCGCATCTCCCCCACCAGCACGATGTCCGGGTCCTGGCGCAACACGGTACGCAGCACGCGCGAGAAGGTGAGATCGATCTTCTCGTTCACCTGCACCTGGTTGATGCCGGGCAGACGGTATTCCACCGGGTCTTCCACGGTGATGATCTTGCGCTCCACGGAATTGAGTTCGGCCAGCACCGAATAGAGGGTGGTGGTCTTGCCCGAGCCGGTGGGACCGGTGACCAGCACCATGCCCTGGGAGCGGTGGAAGATTTCCCGGAAACGTTTCAGCATCTCCGGCGGGAAGCCCAGCTGCTCCAGGCTCGGCACACCCTCATCCTGGTTGAGCAGACGCATCACCACCGACTCGCCATATTGGGTTGGCAGCGTGGAGATGCGCACATCCACCGTGCGGTTCTTGACGCGCACGTGGAAGCGTCCGTCCTGGGGCAGGCGCTTCTCCGAAATGTCCAGCCCCGACATGAGCTTGAGCCGCAAGGCCAGGGCCGTGGCGATCTTGGGATCCACCTCGGTCTGCAGGTGCAGCACGCCGTCGATGCGGAAACGGATGCGCAGCGTCTTTTCCTGGGGCTCGATGTGGATGTCGGAGGCCCGCACCTGGGCCGCGTCCTCGAACACGGTCTGCAGCAGGCGCACCACCGGCGCGTCTTCCAGGCTGGGCGTCGCGCCCAGCAGGCCAAAATCGACAGCGGTATCGCCCAACGACGCCTCGAGCTCATGGGCCAGATCGGCAATTTCCTCGGTGCGCCGGTAGAGCCGGTCGATGGCGTCCATGAGCTGGCCCTCGTTGACCACCGCCAGGCTCAGGTCGCGCTTGAGGATGCGCGCGATTTCGTCGTAGGCGAACAGGTCGGTGGGATCGGCCATGCCCACCAGCGCGGTGTTGCCCTTGGCCTCCATGACGATGGCGCGGAAGCGTCGGGCCTGGGTTTCCGGCAGCAGCCGCACCACCTCCGGCCGCAGCTGGTAGAACTTGAGGTTGATGTAGGGAATGTTGAGCTGGCGGGCAAGCGCCTCGGAAATCTGATCCTCCGTGACGAAACCCTGCTCCACGAAGATGCGCCCCAGCTTGCGCCCGGTGCGTTTCTGCTCCTCCAGGGCGAGCGCCAGCTGCTCCTGCGAGATGAGCTTCTGGTTGACCAGGATCTCCCCCAGCCGGACTTTTTCAGGCCTCGCCACCGCGGCCCCCGAGAAAGTTCACATCAAACTTCATATTCTTTTTGCATATCTTTGATTTGGCTACACTAACGTTTTTTGCCCGGCGGCGCAAGACGATGTTTAACCTGGTCCTCTACCAGCCCGAAATCCCGCCCAACACGGGCAACGTCATTCGACTCTGTGCCAATAGCGGCACCACCCTGCACCTGGTTGAGCCCCTGGGCTTCCGGCTGGACGACAAACAGCTCCGCCGGGCGGGGCTCGACTACCACGAATTCGCGCGTGTCGTTGTTCATCCCGACTGGGCTGCCTGCCGCCGGACGCTGGCAGGCAGCCGGCTGTTCGCCCTCTCCACCCGCGGCACCTGCCGCTACAGCGAAGTGGCTTACCGGCCCGGCGATGCCTTCCTCCTGGGGCCGGAAACCCGCGGCCTGCCGGACGACCTGCTGGCCGAGTTTCCACTGGAACGGCGCCTGCGCATCCCCATGCTGCCCCACTCCCGCAGCCTCAACCTCTCCAACGCCGCCGCCGTCGTCGTGTTCGAAGCCTGGCGCCAGAACGGCTTCCCCGGCGGCCTCTAGCGCACCGAGAGCGGTGGGGTCAAGAGCGATGGGGTCAGGTCTTTACTTTATAGTCAAGTCCTCGATGGCGAATTAACGCCAAAGCGCCTCCACCCCTCCCACATTTTGCGGGTTGTGCGGACGCCGTGTGGGAGCGGCTCGAGCCGCGCCGGACAACCTGACTATAAAGTAAAGACCTCGTATCTTGCGCCCGCCCGTGAAGTGTTCTTGACTGAAGGTGCTGAGCGGGCGGGGTCTGGGCAAACCGGAAAG
>JBBFMG010000202.1:0-4054 GCA_037478575.1 Burkholderiales bacterium
CTCGGGCGTGGTGCGGCGCCATCCGGACAGCAAATGGCTGCGGCGGGACAGCGACATTCCCGCCCTGGCTGCGGAACAGGGACGCATCCTGGATGCGCTGTGGCGCCTGCTCGCCCCGGGTGGTAAATTGCTGTACGTCACCTGTTCCCTGTTCGCCGAGGAAAATCAGGCCGTCGTCCAGGCCTTTCTGGCGCGGCAGCCGGACGCACGGCTCCTGCCCCTGCCGAACCATCCGGAAGGCTACGTCCAACTCCTGCCCGACTCCAATCATGATGGTTTCTTCTACGCCCTGCTTGGCAAGTCTGCGCCCTGAGTGCCTCCTGCGCGCCCTGGGTGCGGTGATTGTCGCAGGCTGCCTGGCCTGGGTGTCTGCCGCCCGGGCGGGGGAGGGGGCGACCATCAAGTCCGCGGAGCTGATTCCGGGCGAGGAGTGGTATTACCTCTACGCGGACATCGACGTGAATTTCCCCAAGGCGCTGGAGGAAGCCCTCAACAAGGGGGTGAGCCTCAACTTCATGCTGGAGTTCGAGCTCACCCGGCCGCGCTGGTACTGGCTGGACGAGACCGTGGCCAGTGTGCGTCAGAACCTGCGCCTGAGCTACCACGCGCTCACGCGCCAGTACCAGTTCTCCAGCAATCAGGGCAACCGCTCCTATGCCAGCCTGGCGGAGGCGAAGGAGGAACTCCGGCACATCACCGAGTGGAAGGTGCTCGACCGCAGCCAGCTCAAAAAGGGCGTCACCTATCAGGGTGCCTTGCGCCTGCGCCTGGACGTGAACCAGCTCCCCAAGCCGCTACAGGTGGAGGCGCTGAGCGCCCGGGACTGGAGCTTCAACTCGGACTGGTACCGCTTCACCGTGACGCCCTGAACCATGCGCTACGTGGTTGGTTTTTCCATCACCCTGGGCACGGTGCTGCTCTACCTGCTGTGGCGGGCGAGCAGCAACACCGCGCTGTTTGCCGAGCACTACACCCTGCTCATCGTGCTCAACGCGGTGGTGGCCACTCTGCTTTTGGGGCTGATCGGCTACGAGATCTGGCTGGTCCGCCGGCGGATTCGCGCTCAGCAGTTCGGCGCACGGCTCACCAAGCGCCTGATCCTGGTGTTCGCGCTCATGGCCATCGTGCCGGGCACGGTCATCTATGGCGTGTCGGTGCAGTTCCTGACCCGGTCCATCGAGTCCTGGTTCGACGTGCGTGTGGACAGCGCCCTGGAAGGCGGCCTCAACCTGGGGCGTAGCGCCCTCGATGCCCAGCTTGCCGAGCTCACCCGCAAGGCGGAGGCCATGGCCCTGGCGCTGGCGGACGAGCCTGCCAGCGGACACATCACCACGCTCAACCGTCTGCGGGAACAGGCGGGTGTGGCGGAAGCCACGCTGTTCTCCGCGCGTGGGTCGGTCATCGCCTTTTCCAGCGCCGATGCCCGTGCCTTGAGTCCCGAGCTGCCGGGCGCCGCCATCCTGCGCCAGGTGCGCCAGCAGCAGCCCTACCGGGGACTGGAGGTGCTGGGCGAGCGGGGCCTGTATCTGCGGGCGGTGGTGCCCGTGAACGTGCTGTCCCTGGCCGAGGACATCCGCATCCTGCAGCTGATGCAACCCGTGCCCGAGAAGCTCGCCCGGGATGCGGAAGCCGTGCAGGCGGTGTATCGCGATTACCAGGAACTTTCCTTCTCGCGCCGCAGCCTGTCGCGCCTGTTCACCCTCTCCCTCACCATGACCCTGCTGCTCGCCCTGCTCTCGGCGGTGGCGGCGGCCTTTCTCGTCTCCCAGCGCCTGAGCGCGCCCCTGGGACTGCTGGCCGAGGGCACGCGTGCGGTGGGCAAGGGGGATTTCACGCCCGTGCGGCCGGTCAAGGCGCGCGACGAGCTGGGCATGCTGATCAATTCCTTCAACGCCATGACCCGCCAGCTGGCGGAGACCCGGGCCCAGGTGGAATCCAAGCAGCGCCAGCTGGAGGCGGCCAAGGGTTATCTCGAAACCATCCTGGCGCATCTCTCCAGTGGTGTACTGGCCTTCGACGAACGCTTCCATCTGCGCACGGCGAACCCCACTGCGGCCCAGATCCTGGCGGTGGATTTCGATGCGCTGCGAGGCCTCGGGGCCTTCGCCTGGGGCGAGCGGGCAGCGCGTCTTACGCCCTTCTCCGAGGCCCTCGCCCGACATTTCCGTGACGGCGGGGACCGGGACTGGCAGGAACAGATCGAACTTGCGCGGGAGACCGGCAGCCAGGTGTTGCTTCTGCGCGGCACGCGCCTGCCGGCGGAAGCCGGAGGCGGCTACGTGGTGGTGTTCGACGACATCACCCACCTGATCCAGGCGCAACGGGCCGCTGCCTGGGGTGAAGTGGCGCGGCGCCTGGCCCACGAGATCAAGAACCCCTTGACGCCCATCCAGCTTTCCGCCGAGCGGCTGGAGCACAAGCTGGCGCCCAAGCTGGAGGCAGCCGATGCGGCCATGCTGGCACGCGCCACCCAGACCATCGTCAACCAGGTGGCGGCGCTCAAGAGCATGGTCAACGACTTCAGCGAATATGCCCGCGCCCCTGCGTTGGAAGCACGGCCGCTGGATCTCAATGCCCTGGTGGGCGAGGTGCTCACGCTCTACGAGCATTCGGACGTGCCCGTGACCACCGAGTTTGGTCATGGACTGGCCATCGAGGGGGATGCCAAGCTGCTGCGCCAGGTGATCCACAACCTGCTGCGCAATGCCCAGGACGCCCTGGCCCAGGTAACAGACGGACGCATCACGGTACGCACGGAGGTGAGCGGGCCCTGGGCGCAACTGAGGGTCATGGACAACGGCCCGGGCTTTCCCCAGGAGATCCTTGCGCGCGCCTTCGAGCCCTATGTGACCACCAAGGCGAGGGGCACCGGTCTGGGGCTTGCCATCGTCAAGAAGATCGTGGACGAACACCATGGCCAGGTGGAGATCCGCAATCTGGAGCCCCAGGGGGCCTGCGTGTGTGTGCGCCTGCCCCTGAGACACCCCCAGGCCAGCGAACAAGCTGCATAATCAGCCCATGAGCAACATTCTCGTAGTGGACGACGAAGCGGGCATCCGCGAGTTGCTTAAGGAAATCCTGCATGACGAGGGCCACCAGGTGTGGCTGGCCGAAAGTGCGCAGCAGGCGCGCAGCCTGCGCGAGGCCAGCCAGCCGGATCTCGTGCTGCTGGACATCTGGATGCCGGACACCGACGGCATCACGCTACTCAAGGAGTGGTCTGCCAACGGCCAGCTCACCATGCCGGTGGTGATGATGTCGGGCCATGGCACCATCGATACGGCGGTGGAGGCTACCCGCATCGGCGCCTACGATTTCCTGGAAAAACCCATCGCCCTGCAGAAACTCCTGCACACGGTGAACCGTGCCCTCAAGCGTGCCGAAGTCCTGGCGCGTCCCCGGGAGGGCTTGGCCGCTTTGGGTGGCGGCCCTGTGGTGGCGGCCCTGCGCGAGCGGCTGGCGCAGGTGGCTGCCAGGCGCGAGCCCGTGCTCCTACTGGGCGAACCGGGCTGCGGTTTCGAGCATTGCGCGCGCGTGCTGCACACCCCGGGCACGCCGTGGCTGGCGCCGGAGGACACCGCCTGGCTGCTGGACAATCCGCTGGAGATCCTGCAGCAGGCCAGGGGCGGGCTCGTTTACCTGCACGACGTGGGCCGTCTCAACCGGCTGGAACAGAAGGGCCTGGCGCTGCTGCTGCCCAAGCTCGCGCGCAGCGAGACCCGTCTGGTGACCAGTGCCACCCCGGCCCTCAGGCGGCTCACGGAGAGCGGCGCTTTCGATGCCGACCTCTACCATGCCCTGTCTGCGATCACCGTTGCGGTGCCGGCCCTGCGCAGTCATCGCGAGGACGTGCCGGAGATCGCCAACTTCATGCTGCAGCAGCTCATCGAAGAAGGCGTCTGCCCGGTGCGCCGCCTCACCACGCCCGCGCTCAACCAGCTGCGCAACTTCGACTGGCCGGGCAACCTGCCGCAGCTCAACAACGTGGTGCGCACCCTTGCGGTCACCGCGCTGGCGAGCGAAATCGACGCGGCCGACGTCAACCGTGTGCTCG
>JBBFMG010000203.1:0-4044 GCA_037478575.1 Burkholderiales bacterium
GCGCAACCCCTGTGGGAGCGGCTTCAGCCGCGATGGGATCGAGCCCTTGGGGTCGCCGCTGAAGCGCCTCCCACAGCTGCGCAACCCCTGTGGGAGCGGCTTTAGCCGCGATGCGGCCGAGTCCTTGAGGTCGCCGCTGAAGCGCCTCCCACAGCGGCGCAACCCCTGTGGGAGCGGCTTTAGCCGCGATGTGGCGAGCCCTTGGGGTCGCCGCTAAAGCGCCTCCCACGGCGGCGTAACTCATGTGGGAGCGGCTTCAGCCGCGATGGGGTCGAGCCCTTGGGGCGCCGCTGAAGCGCCTCCCACAGCGGCGCAACCCCTGTGGGAGCGGCTTTGGCCGCGATGTGGCGAGTCCTTGAGGTCGCTGCTGAAGCGCCTCCCACAGCTGCGTAACCCCTGTGGGAGCGGCTTTGGCCGCGATGGGGTCGAGCCCTTGGGGTCGCCGCTGAAGCGCCTCCCACGGCTGCGCAACCCCTGTGGGAGCGGCTTCAGCCGCGATGGGGTCGAGCCCTTGGGGTCGCCGCTGAAGCGCCTCCCACAGCGGCGTAACCCCTGTGGGAGCGGCTTTGGCCGCGACGTGGCGAGTCCTTGAGGTCGCCGCTAAAGCGCCTCCCACAGAGGCATAACCCGTGTGGGAGCGGTTTCAGCCGCCCTTGAGCATGGCCTTGAGCTGGGCCAGACGCGCGCTGCCTTCTTCCTTCTGGCGTGCAGGGTCGGTTTCCCGGCCGGAGATGCGCAGGTCGTCCTGGGGCAGTTCGGCGAGGAAGCGTGAGGGTTCGCATGCCTGCCACTCGCGCGCGCGCCGGCGCTTGAGGCAGTGGCTGATGGTGAGGCTCTGCCGCGCGCGGGTGATGCCCACGTAGAGCAGCCGCCGTTCTTCCTCCACCTGTCCGTTCTCGATGCTCTCCCGGTGGGGCAGGATGCCTTCTTCCACCCCCACCAGAAAGACGTGGGGAAATTCCAGACCCTTGGCGGCGTGGAGGGTGGACAGGCGCACCGCGTCCACCTCTTCCTCCCGGTTGTCCAGCATGCTCATCAGGGCCACGGTCTGGGCGAGTTCCGCCAGCGTCTTGCCTTCTTCCTCGCCCTTGCGGGACAGCCAGCCCACGAAGTCCTGCACGTTGGCCCAGCGGGTTTCGGCCGTGCGCGGTTCCTCCTCGTCGAACAGCCACGCCTCGTAACCGATGCCCTTGAGCAGGTCCTGCAGGATGACGCCGGCGGGTTCGCGGGCGGCGCGGTATTCCAGGCCGTTGATGAACTGGCAGAAGGTTTCCAGCGGTTCGTACTGGCGCGGCGCCAGCTGGGCCTTGAGGCCGGCTTCGAACACTGCGGCGAACAGGGAGAGATGCCGCTGTGCGGCATAGGCACCGAGTTTCTCCAGTGTCTGCGCCCCCACGCCGCGCCGGGGGGTGGTCACCGCGCGGATGAAGGCGGGATCGTCGTCACTGTTGTGCAGAAGGCGCAGATAGGCGCTGATGTCCTTGATTTCCGTGCGTTCGAAAAACGACTGGCCGCCGGAAACCTGGTAGGGGATGCGCCGCGCGCGCAGGGCCTCCTCGAAGGGGCGCGCCTGATGATTGCCGCGGTAGAGGATCGCGTAATCCCCGTAGCGGGTGCGATGCTGGAGGCGATGGGCTTCGATGCGCATGACCACGTTCTCGGCCTCGGCCTCGTCGTCGCGCGCGGCGAACACGTGGATGGGATCGCCCAGTCCCAGCTCGCTCCACAGTTGCTTCTCGAACAGCTTGGTGTTGTGGGCGATGAGGCCGTTGGCGGCACGCAGGATGCGCAGGGTCGAGCGGTAGTTCTGCTCCAGCTTGATCACCTTCAGGCGGGGGAAGTCCTGTTGCAGCAGGCGCAGGTTTTCCACGTTGGCGCCGCGCCAGGCATAGATGGCCTGATCATCATCGCCCACCGCCGTGAAGGCGGCGCGCGCCCCGGCGAGGAGTTTCAGCAGGCGGTACTGGCAGAGGTTGGTGTCCTGGTATTCGTCCACCAGCAGGTAGCGCAGCCGGTCCTGCCATTTGCCGCGTGCCTCGGCATCCTGCTCCAGCAGTTCCACCGGCAGGCGGATGAGGTCGTCGAAATCCAGGGCTTGATACGCACGCAGGGTGTCCTGGTAGGTGACGTAGGCGCGCGCGGCAGCCAGGGCTTCCTCGCTGTCCGCGCAGGCAGCCGCGGCCGCCGGCGCGACCAGATCGTTTTTCCAGCGGGAAATGCGCTGCTGTGTGGCCTTGAGCAGGCCCTTGTCAGTGGTCTTCAGGATCTCCGCCAGCACGTGCAGGCTGTCGGCGGCGTCGAGCACGGAGAAACGCGGCTTGTAACCGATGCGCTGGGCTTCCTGGCGCAGGATCTGCAGACCGAGGGCATGGAAGGTGGTGACGGTGAGCCCGCGCGCGGGACGGTTTTCCAGCAGGCGCGCCACGCGCTCCTGCATCTCCTTCGCGGCCTTGTTGGTGAAGGTGATGGCGGCGATGCTGCCGGGCGCATAGCCGCAGTCGGCGATGAGGTAGGCGATCTTGTGGGTGATCACCCGGGTCTTGCCGCTGCCGGCGCCTGCCAGCACCAGCAGGGGGCCATCCAGGTATTTCACCGCCTCCCGCTGCGGGGCATTGAGGGCATGCATGGACAATCGTGCTGCGGAAGGTTGCTGCGGAGGCGCGATTCTATCACGGGCATCACCGGCGCCGGGTTAGAATGGCGCCGGTTTGTGCGGAGCAGGCATGTCCACCTACGTCATCGGCGACATCCAGGGCTGTTACCAGGCGCTCATGCGCCTGCTCGAACAGATCGCCTTCGATCCCGCCCGCGACCGGCTCTGGCTGGTGGGTGATCTGGTCAACCGCGGGCCCCATTCCCTCGAGGTGCTGCGCTGGGCGCGCGATCTCGGTGAGCGTGTCACCGCCGTGCTGGGCAACCACGACCTGCATCTGTTGGCCGTGGCGGAGGGCTTCGTGCCGCTGCATCACCATGACACGCTGCAGGATGTGCTGACCGCGCCGGACCGTGGCGAGCTCCTGGACTGGCTGCGCCACCGTCCCCTGATCCATTTCGAGCATGGCTGGCTGATGGTGCATGCGGGCCTGCTGCCCCAATGGACGGTGCTGCGCGCAGTGGAGCTGGCACGGGAAGTGGAGGCCGAACTCGCGGGACCCGGCTATCGTCGTTTCCTCGCCCACATGTATGGCAACGAACCGCGCCAGTGGCGCGACGACCTCACGGGCATCGCCCGTCTGCGCGTGATCACCAATGCCATGACCCGGCTGCGTTTCTGCACGCGCGACGGGGTGATGGAATTCACCCACAAGGGGCCGCCCTCGCAGCGGCCGGATGGCTTCCTGCCCTGGTATGAGGTGCCGGAGCGCAAAAGCCGCGGCGCCCCCATCGTCTTCGGTCACTGGTCGGCCCACGGGCTGGACGTGAGCAGCGAATACTGCGCCCTGGACACGGGCTGCCTGTGGGGCGGTGCGCTGTCCGCTATGCGACTGGAAGACCGGGCGCTGTTTCAGGTGTCCTGTCAGGGTCTGGCAGGGACAAGGCCGCTGCGATAGCGGCCTGGGCTGCCCGGGCGATCTCGCGCCGGCTGCGCCCGCGCGTGGCGATGGCCGGCAGGAAGCGCAATTCGGCGCGGATTTCCCGTGCCGCGAGGACGCGCCGCAGCGACCCCATGAGCGTCATCTGGTCGATGTAGGCGGGGGTGATGTCGGGCCGGCCGGCATCGTCCACATAACGCAGCGCCACCGGAATCACCGGCGCGCCCAGATCCGCGGCGGGCTGCAGGAGGGAGGGATGGAAGCGGCGCAACTGGCGGCCATCGCTGGTGGTGCTTTCCGGGAACAGGGCGATGCAGGCACCCTGGGCGAGGGCGACGGTGATTTCCCGGTTGATGGCGGCGGTGTGATGCCGCTGCTCGCGCCGGATGAACAGCGTGCCCGCCTTTTTCGCCAGCCAGCCGATCAGCGGCCAGGCCCTGACCTCGGCCTTGGCGACGAAAGCGGCAGGGATCAGTGCATTGATGACGAACACATCGAGCCAGGAAATGTG
>JBBFMG010000204.1:0-4039 GCA_037478575.1 Burkholderiales bacterium
ACGTGCTGTTGTTCCGCGAGAAACGCAGCGCAGCGCTGGTGGCGCGCTGGCGGGAGATGCTGGCGGCCAGCATGCGTCCGCCTTCGGCCAAACGACAGGCTGCGGCCGAGATCGACCGCATCCTGCTCAATGCCATGGAGATCGGTTTCCAGCGCAGCATCATCGCCGGCTTGTCCGCGGCCGGGCGCGCCGTGGCCGGAGCGCGTCCGGCGGTGCAGGCGGCCTTCTGTATCGACGTTCGCTCGGAAGTCTTCCGCCGTGCGCTGGAGACCGTGGCGCCCGCCGTGCAGACCCTGGGCTTTGCCGGGTTCTTCGGCATTTTCATCGAGCACGTGCCCTTGGGCGCATGCACCGGTGTCAGTCACGTGCCGGTGTTGTTCAGGCCGGCCTATCGCATTTACGACCGGGCCAGGGACGGCGGCACCCTGGCCCTCATCCACAGGCGACGCCGGCGCATGGGCCTCGCCAAGGCGTGGAAAGGGTTCAAGCTCTCGGCCGCGTCCTGTTTCTCCTTCGTCGAAGCCGCGGGCTTACGCTATGCCGCCAAGCTGGTCACCGACAGCCTGGGGCTGACCCGCCCGGTGCCGGATCCCCGCGGCCAGGGGCTGGCCCGGGAGGAGCTTAAGCGCGTCGGCCCCACCCTGGATCCCCAGCCGGAAACCGAGTGCGGGGTCAGCGGCACCCCGCACGGGATTCCTTCCGGCCTTCCCGCCGCGGAGCGGGTGGATCATGCGGAACGCATCCTGCGCGCCATGGCCCTGACGGACAATTTCGCGCGGCTCGTTCTGATCGTCGGTCACGGCAGCAGCACCGTCAACAATCCCCACGCGACCAGTCTAGACTGTGGCGCCTGCGCCGGCCAGACCGGCGAGGTGAGTGCGCGCGTGGTGGCGGCCCTGATGAACGACGGCGAGGTGCGCCGCGGTCTGCGCGCGCGGGGCATCGTCATTCCGGAGGACACCTGGTTCCTGGCGGGCCTGCACGACACCACCACCGACGCGGTGCAGCTGTTCGATACGGACGAACTGCCAGCCAGCCATGCCGGGGACCTCATCCAGCTGCGCCAGTGGCTGGAGCAGGCCGGTGACCTCACACGAATGGAGCGGGCGGCCCTGCTGGGCATCGGCCATCTGCCCGATCACCGTGTGGCGGCCGGCGTGCGCCGGCGCAGCCGCGACTGGTCCCAGGTGCGTCCGGAATGGGCGCTGGCAAACAATGCCGCCTTCATCGCCGCTCCCCGGGCACGCACCGCGGGCATGGATCTGGGCGGGCGCGCCTTCCTGCACGAATACGTCTGGCACCAGGACGAAGGGTTCAGGATTCTCGAACTCATCATGACCGCGCCCATGGTGGTGGCCAACTGGATCAACATGCAGTATTACGGCTCGGTGCTGGACAACCGGCGGTTTGGCAGCGGCAACAAGGTTCTGCACAACGTGGTCGGCGGCGCCATTGGCGTGCTCGAGGGCAACGGCGGCGATCTGCGGGTGGGACTGCCGCTGCAGTCCCTGCACGATGGCAGGCGCTGGGTGCACGAGCCGTTGCGTCTGTCGGTGTTCATCGAGGCGCCGGAAGCCGCCATGGACGACATCATCGCGCGCCATGACCTGGTGCGGCAGCTGGTGGAGAATGGCTGGCTGCATTTGTTTGCGATCCGCAGCGGGGCCACTGTCGCCCGCCGCCTGGCGCCCGGGCAGTGGCAGGTCGTTGCGCCATAGCGCTCTCCGCGACGGGCAGTGCCCAGGCCGGGTTATCGTTCCCATAAAAATTCGCGACTGTTTTTGCTGCCTCGCGCTCCCTAGGATTGGACGCGACGCCCCGGGAAAGCCGTAGCGTCGCCGCCATCGAACCCAAAGGATCGCGACCCGGTGCTGTATCTGCCCTTGCTGCTCGTGGGCGCGCCGTTGCTGTCGGCGCTGCTGGTGTCCCTCATGCGGGGCCAGGCGCGCGCGCGCGTGGCGCGGCTGAGCGTCACCATGAGCGTGCTGACCCTGGTGCTGGCGCTGGCAGCGCTGCTGGCAGCGCCGCCGACGCCGACCGGAACGGCCGCCGGCTGGCTGCTTCAGCTCGACCCCCTGGCCCGGCTCATGGCGGTCATGGTGGCGGGCATCAGCCTGGTGGTGCACGTCTATTCCGTCCGTTACATGGCGGAGGAGCCGGGCTACGCGCGCTTCTTCGCCCTGCTCGACCTGATGACCGCGGTCATCCTGCTCATGGTGATGGCGCACGACCTCATCACCCTGTTGGTGGCCTGGCATCTGGTGGGCGTGGTGCTCTATTTCCTCCTGGGGCACGATCTGACCCGACCTGCCGCGGCGCGTTATGCCTTCTGGTCGTTGTTCACCTACCGGCTGGGTGATGTGCCGCTGGTGCTGGCCGCGCTACTGCTCTACCAGGCCTATGGCACGCTGTCCCTGCCAGCGATCTTCCAGCACCTGGCGGCCGATCCCCACGGCCATGCCGTGGCGGGGGTGTCGCTGCCCGTTATGACCGGGATGCTGGTGGCGCTGGCTGCCTTCGCCCGTTCTGCCCAGTTTCCCCTGCACACCTGGCTTCCCTACACGATGGAGGGTCCGACGCCGGTGTCGGCGCTGATGCATGCGGGCATCGTCAATGCCGGTGGTTTCCTCCTCAACCGCTTCGCGCCGGTGTTCGTGCACGCGGGCGAGGTGCTGCACCTCGTGTTCGCCGTGGGGCTGGTCACCGCCATCCTGGGCTCGGTTCTGATGCTGATGCAGAACGACGTGAAGAAGGCCCTGGGCTATTCCACCATGGGACAAATGGGCTTCATGTTCGTGGAATGCGGGGTGGGGGCATTCTCCCTGGCCATCTATCACCTGATTGCCCACGGCCTGTTCAAGGGCACTCTGTTTCTCGGCGCCGGCAGTGTCATCGGCAATGCCCGCCGCCACGACGGTGTGCCGCCGGACGCGCTCTACACCTTCGTGGTGGAGCGGCGTTTCGCCGTGATGCGGCTGCCCTGGCTGCTGGCTGCAGGCGTCACCCTGGCGGTGCCGCTGGGCCTGCTGACGCTTTCCCATTGGCTCCTGGACAGCGATTTCGTGGGACGGCAGGGGGCTCTGATCCTTCTCTTTTTCGGCTGGGTCACTGGCGCGCAGCTCCTGTTCGCCACCTATCGTCTGCGTGCCGATAGCCCCTGGCGGCTGATGGCCATGATCATCCTTTCCCTGGTCATCGTGGTCGCCGGCTACACCGTCATCGGCCATGGCTTCGATCTTTTCCTGTACCCGGACCGTGCCTTGGCGGATGCCCTGTTCACTGCCGCCAGCATCCCGGTGGGCACCTTCGAGGCGCTGGTCGGGGCGCTGACCCTGGCGGTGGTGCTGGGATGGTTGTTCACCTACTATGCCGCGGCCAGCGGCCGTGCCCGCAGCGGCGCTCCATCCCCCCTCCGCCTCGCCTTCTATTCCCTGCTGTCGCGGGAGCTCTACATTCCCGATCTCTACGCCTGGCTGTCCCGCACGGTGCTGGCCATCTCGCGGCGGCTCAACCTGTGGCTGCGTTGGGGGTGACATGGCCAAGCTCCTCGCTGCCGCCTGCTTCCTGCCGCTATTTCCCCTGAGTGTGGTGTTCAATGCCCTGCTCGCCCGCCTGCCCACGCCCGGCCTGCGTGGCCTGATGCTGCTTCTTTGGCCGGGCGCGGGCGTCGTGCTGCTTAAGGAACTGGCGTCCCCCATCCCCGAATTCGTCGCACCATGGGCGCTGGCCACTGCGGCGCTCTATGCCCTGCGTCTCATCACCGTGCGCGATCTGGAACTGTGGACGGGGTTGTTCGCCACCTCGGCCTATGCCCTGGCCTGGCTGGCACCGCTGCGAGACGAGCCCCTGCGCCTTGGGGCCTTCGTTGCGGGCTTCGCCCTGCCTGCGGCGGGGCTGATGCTGACCGCTGGCGCCATCGGGCACCGGCTGGGCGCGGCCTATGCCGGGTTGCCGGCGACCCTGGGCGGCACGCCCCGGCTGGCCCTGCTGTTGACGCTGTTGCTGCTGGCGGCGGTGGCCACGCCCCCCGCGCCCGGTT
>JBBFMG010000205.1:0-3999 GCA_037478575.1 Burkholderiales bacterium
CTTTCACCTCCAAGTGGGTGCGCCCTGCCGGGCGCACCATGAAAAAGAAAAAGCCCGGTAAACCGGGCTTTTTCCGGGTCGTTCAGCCGCCGCTTACGCGGGACGGATGTTGGACGCCTGTTTGCCCTTCGGGCCTTCGGTCACGTCGAACGTGACCCGCTGGTTCTCGGACAGGGTCTTGAACCCGCTGCCCTGGATGGCGGAGAAGTGGGCGAACAGATCGTCGCCACCGCCGTCGGGAGTGATGAAGCCAAAACCTTTGGCGTCGTTGAACCATTTCACAGTACCAGTTGCCATGTCTAGATTTCCTGAATAGCAGTTTGAGGATGGGCGGATGCCCGGGTGACGAGAATCAAGACGGAACAGCTGACGAACTGGAGTACCGGATACAAAAATGAGGCACAGCGTAACGGGCTTGCGTACTGCTTGAACATCTCGTTGACGGCAGTATGGGGGCAGCGGCGGGCCAATGCAAGCTTTATTTGCAAAAACTTTTTCGGCGCGGGCGCACCGGCCTCTGTTATGATGCGCGGGCGGCATCTGTTCCAGTCTCCGTGCCGCGTCCGGTTTTTCCTCCACGACCCCCATCTGCCTCAGACTGGCGCGCCGCGGGCGCGACAGGCCGATACCTTTTTTCGGAGTATTCATGCATTTTTCAGAGCTCGGCCTGGCCGAACCCATCGTTCGTGCCGTCACCGAACACGGCTACACCACGCCCACACCCATCCAGCGCCAGGCGATTCCGGCAGTGCTGGCCGGCGGCGACCTGCTTGCCGGCGCCCAGACCGGCACCGGCAAGACGGCGGGCTTCGTGTTGCCCATCCTGCACCGCCTGGGGCAGCGGCCCGGCACGAACCCGGCGCCCGGCCGCCCGCGCGCCCTCATTCTCGTCCCCACCCGCGAACTCGCGGCCCAGGTGGAAGAATCGGTGCGCATCTACGGCAGATACACCGCCTTGTCCTCCATGGCCATGTTCGGCGGCGTGAGCATCAATCCCCAGATCGCGCGGCTGAAAAAACGCCTGGACATCCTGGTGGCCACACCCGGCCGGCTGCTGGATCACGTGCAGCAGGGCACGCTGGATTTGTCGGGTGTCGAGGTGCTGGTGCTGGACGAGGCGGACCGCATGCTGGACATGGGCTTCATCCACGATATCCGCAGGATTCTCGCCCTGCTGCCCGGGCAGCGGCAGAACCTGCTGTTCTCCGCCACCTTTTCCGACGAGATCAAATCACTGGCGGACAAGCTGCTCAACCGGCCTGCCCTGATCGAGGCGGCCCGGCGCAACGCCACCGCCGACACCATCGCCCAGAAGATCCATCCGGTGGACCGGGACCGCAAGCGGGAACTGCTCGCCCATCTCGTCAAGACCCATCAGTGGTTCCAGGTGCTGGTCTTCACCCGCACCAAGCACGGGGCCAACCGGCTCGCCGAACAGCTCAGCTGCGACGGCATTCCGGCCCTGGCCATTCACGGCAACAAGAGCCAGGCGGCACGCACCCGCGCCCTCAGCGAATTCAGGCAGGGGAAACTCCAGGTGCTGGTGGCCACCGACATCGCAGCCCGAGGCATCGACATCGCCGA
Source organism: Burkholderiales bacterium (assembly GCA_037478575.1). GTDB lineage: Bacteria > Pseudomonadota > Gammaproteobacteria > Burkholderiales > Thiobacteraceae > Thiobacter. Next base: position 1,585 of record JBBFMG010000205.1, read on the forward strand.
GCTGCCCCACGTGGTGAATTACGAACTGCCCAACGTTCCTGAGGACTACGTCCACCGCATCGGCCGCACCGGCCGCGCCGGCAGCCCGGGCGAAGCGGTGTCCCTGGTGTGTGTGGACGAGCACCGCTTCCTTGCCGACATCGAACGACTGATCCAGCGCAGGCTGCCCCGGGAAGTGATCCCGGGATTCGAGCCGGACCCAAACGCCCGGCCCCAGCCCATCGCCTTGCGCAGCCCCGGACAGGGGCCCCGCCGGCAGCCGCCGCGGGGCGGTGCCCGGGCGGCCGGCCGCGCGCCCACCCGGCTCGGCCCCGGGCACGGTCAGCCCGCCCGACGCGGCCGCGCGTGAAGCGCCCCGGCCTCCGGGCCAGTCGGGCGGATCCGGCGCAGCGGGGAAAAACACCAAGGCTGCGGGCGGCTGCCGGCCCTGTGCGTCTTCCCGCGCGAAGGGCACGAAGATCTCACGACCGGTGAACGCTTCCAGCCGCCCAACCTGGTCAGCGAACGCATCGGCATGCGCCGCACACTCGGGCATGCCCAGGGCATCGAGCCTTCCCTGTTGCATGGGGATCTCCCTCGGGGAAAGCGACGCAGCTTTGCGCCGCACAGAGCAGTCACGCAACGCTGCCGCCGCTAAGCGCCCATGATGCCCGGCGATTGCTGCATCCTCGTGGCAGGACCGCCATGGGTGCCGGCACAGCCCGGGGTCAGCGATCGCGCAGCTCGCTGAACACGTAGGTGCGGGCCTTCTGACTCGTGTGGCACTGGAAGCACGCAGCCTCCGCCTGCGCCCCCACCAGCCGCTCACGGCCGTCGCCGCGAAAGCCTTCGAAGCCCCAGCCCCCGGTGGCGGCGTAGCGCCTGGCGTCGCGGTGCATCACACCCACCAGCTTGCGCGGCCCCTCGACGAGCGCGTGGTTTTCGGTCCTGGCTTCCAGCAGGTCGAACACGATCACCGCCCCATCTGGAAACCGCCCGGTGCGATAGCCCTGCAGGGCCTTTGCGTTGGCGTATATGTGGTGGATGCCGCCGAAGCTGTCGTATAGCGGATGGCCGCTCTCGATCACCATGCTCTTCACGTGGTACCAACTCCGGTAGCCTTGGGGATAAGGCACGGAATCCGCCGCGTGCAGCAATGAAACTGCGGGCAGTAGAATGGCAAACAGGACCAACTTCCTCATGGCACCCCTCCTTTCCTGTCAAATGCAGACTGGCCTGCGTTTCCAAGATAGGCGGGGGCCATCGAGAGAGAAAGCGGTTACCAGGCAGTAGGGTGGTCACTTTTCGGTGCATCTTCGCCATGGAACAGGAAAAAAATTTTCCGCGCCCCACGGCAGCGCGCATGATGGAAGAGGTGCTGGGCTGCAAATGGTCGCTCGCCGTACTGGACAGCATTCGCCGCGGGGTGTGCCGCCCCGGAGCGATGGAACGCGCCATCGGCGGCATTAGCACCAAGGTGCTCAACGAACGGCTGCGCAAACTGGTGCGCTACGGTGTGCTGGAGAAACTGAGTTATCCGGAGATCCCACCCCGGGTCGAGTATCGTCTGACCGCCTTCGGGCAGCGTTTCGTCTCCGTCCTCGAACAGATCGAAAGGCTTAACCAGGAGCGCGGGCCAGAGTGAGGCAGATCAGCGTGCCCGCCCGAACACGTAGCGCAGGCGCGAGGGTGCGTTGACCTCGGGCTTGTCCAGAAACACCAGGTGCAGGTTGCCGGTGGCATCCAGGGTCAGGGCGGGATCGGACTGCACGCCGGGGCCGGCCGCGCCTGGCACGGCAAGGTCCTCGCTCCAGCCCTGGGCCGTCTTCCAGGACAGCCAGATGTCCGGTGTGCCGTCGCGGTCGTCGTCCCAGGCCACGGCCACGCGGCCGTCGGGATGGCCGGCGATGGCGGGATGCCACTGGGCGATGTTGTCGCCAAAGGGATCCTGCACCTTCTCGTTGGCGCCGAAGGTCAGGTCGGCACCGGCAAAGGCGCCATAGACATCGTAGCCCGAGCGGAAGTCGCGCTTGTCGGCCCACACCGCGGCCACGCCCTCGCGCCAGGGGGTGAGCGCCACCCGCATCACGCCGGTGCCCCGGCCGAAGCCGAGACGCTGGCCGCGCCATTCGGATTCGTTGAGCTGCCGCGGTGGAGAGAAACGGTGGCCTCCGTCCCGCGACACGGCATAGTAAAGCCGGGTGTGGCCGGCGCGCCTGTCCTCCCACGCCACCGCCAGCCGGTTGCCGTCGAGCACCGCGAGACTCGGATAGGACTGATCCCCGGCGGCACGGTCATCCACGGTGCGCACATGGCGCACGCGTCCGTCCGGCGCCAGGGCCGCCACCTGGATGCGCCAGTCCCCCCGCCGCCGTTCCGACCAGGCGGCAAACAGACCCGTTTGGGGATGGAATCCCAGGCTCACCTGCGTCGAGG
>JBBFMG010000206.1:0-3988 GCA_037478575.1 Burkholderiales bacterium
CGCGACGCCCTGCCGGACATGCTGCGGCGGGTGCAGGCAGGCGAGGTGGACATTCTGGTGGGCACCCAGATGCTCACCAAGGGCCACGATTTTCCCCGGCTCACCCTGGTGGGCATCCTCAATGCGGACAGCGGCCTGTACAGCGCCGACTTCCGTGCCTCGGAACGCCTGTTTGCCCAGCTTCTGCAGGTGGCCGGGCGCGCCGGGCGGGCCTCCGGCAACGGCGAGGTGCTCATCCAGACGGCCTTTCCCGCCCATCCTCTGTTCACCGCCCTGGCCCACGGCGACTATGGCGAGTTCGCCAACACGCTGCTCGCCGAGCGCGAGGCCCTGGGGCTGCCGCCCTTCACCTTCCAGGCGCTGCTGCGCGCGGAAGCGCATCGCATGGAAACCACCCTGGATTTCCTGCGCGAGGCGGCGGCGCGGGCCCCCCAGTGGCCGGGCGTGCGCGTGTACGATCCGGTGCCGGCGCCGCTGGCGCGACTGGCCGGCAAGGAACGGGCACAGCTTCTGGTGGAATCCGCCTCACGCAGCCTGCTGCAGAAATTTCTGGCCGACTGGATGACGGCCCTGGAAAGACACCGGACGCGCAGCGTGCGCTGGGCGCTGGACGTGGATCCCCTGGAACCCTGAACCCGCGCGCGGGCGGTATAATGAATTTTTTCGTGCCCTGATCATGTCCGATCTCAAATCCCATCTCGTCGAACTGTTGTCCGATGCCGTGCGGGTGGTCGCGCCGGATACGCCCGTGACCATCGAGATCCTGCCCACCCGCCAGGCGGCCCACGGCGACTTCGCGTGCAACGTGTCCATGCAGCTTGCCAAGGTCCTGGCGCGCAATCCACGCGAGGTGGCGCGCGACATCGTGGATGCCCTGCCCCTGTCGCCATGGTTGGAGAAAGTAGAAATCGCCGGTGCGGGTTTCATCAATTTCTTCTTCAACCAGGCCGCCAAGCAGCGGGTCGTGCCGCTGATCCTCACCCAGGGCGAAGCCTTCGGGCGCGGCCGGCCCCGGGGCGTGAAGGTGCAGGTGGAGTTCGTCTCGGCCAACCCCACCGGGCCGCTCCATGTGGGACACGGACGCGGCGCAGCCTACGGCGCCTCCCTGTCCAACGTGCTGGCCGCGGCGGGCTATGACGTCACCCGCGAGTTCTATGTGAACGACGCGGGCCGGCAGATGGACATCCTGGCGCTCTCCACCTGGCTGCGCTATCTGGAACTCAACGGCATCAACGTTCCTTTTCCGCCCAATGCCTATCAGGGCGAATACGTGCGCGACATGGCGCGCATCATCCACGCCCACCACGGCGACCGTTACGTGCACGAGCCCTGGCACGTGCTGGATGGCGCCCCTTCCGTGGAAGAGGACCCGGAAGGCCACCTGGACCAGCTCATCGCCAACGCCAAGCGGCTCTTGGGCGAGGACTACGCCTATGTGCACAACCTGGCCCTCACCGAGCAGCTGGGTGACTGCCGCAACGATCTCACCGAGTTCGGCGTGGTGTTCGACAACTGGTTCTCGGAGAAATCCCTGTACGAAAGCGGCCTGGTGGCGCGCGCCATCGAGCTTCTGGAAAGCCGCGGCCACCTCTACCGTCAGGACGGCGCGCTGTGGTTCCGCTCCACGGCTTTCGGTGACGAGAAGGACCGCGTGGTGCAGCGGGAAAACGGCCAGTACACCTATTTCGCCTCCGACATCGCCTACCACCTGAACAAGTTCGAGCGCGGTTTCGACCGGGTGATCGACGTCTGGGGTGCCGACCATCACGGCTATGTGGCGCGGGTGAAGGGCGCGTTGACCGCCCTGGGGCTCGATGCCGAGCGCCTCACGGTCGCCCTGGTGCAGTTCGCGGTGCTCTATCGCGGCAAGGAAAAGGTGCCCATGTCCACGCGCGCCGGCGAGTTCGTCACCCTGCGCGAACTGCGCAACGAGGAGGGTAACGATGCCGCGCGTTTCTTCTATGTTTTGCGCAAGTCCGACCAGCACCTGGATTTCGATCTGGAATTGGCCAAGGCCCAGAGCAACGAAAACCCGGTCTATTACATCCAGTATGCCCACGCCCGCGCGGTGAGCGTGCTCGCCCGCTGGGGCGGCGGACGTATCGCGTCTGGCAAGCCCCCACGAGCTCGCCCTCGCCAAGCGGCTGGACGGGTATCCGGAAATGGTGGAGACCGCCGCACGGGAACTGGCTCCCCATCACATTGCCTACTATCTGCGCGATCTCGCGGGCGATTTCCACACCTACTACAATGCCGAGCAGTTTCTGGTGGAGGACGAGGCGACCCGGCTCGCGCGGCTGGCCCTGGTGGCGGCGGCACGCCAGGTAATCGCCAACGGGCTGGGTCTGCTGGGTGTGTCCGCACCCGACAAGATGTGAGCGCCTTCCGAGATCGCTGAACGAGCCATGAGCAAGGACTACAAACCCCGCAGCGCGCCCCGTTCCCGGGGGGCCAACCCGATGCTGACCGGCATCCTGATCGGCGTCATCATCGGCCTGGGGGCTGCCATCGCCGTGGCCTGGTATGTGCCATCCCTCACGCGCGGCTTCCGTCAGCCGGAGCCGCCGCCCGCGGCCAAACCAGAGCCGGCGAAACCCGCGCCCCAGGCGGCGGCCCGGCCCGAGGCGGAAACCCGCAAGCCGCGCTTCGATTTCTACAACATCCTGCCGGGCACCGAAGAGCCGGTGACCGACCAGGAGGTGAAACAGCCCGCGCCGGGCGCGCGGGAGCAGTTCTTCCTGCAGGCAGGCGCATTCCAGAACCAGAGCGATGCCGACAACCTGAAGGCGCGCCTGGCCCTCATGGGCGTGGAAGCCACGGTGCAAAGCGCCGATCTGCCGGACAAGGGGGTGTGGCATCGCGTGCGCATCGGACCCTTCGCCAGCGTGGATGAGATGTCCAAGGTGCGCGCCACGCTGGCCCAGAATGGGATCCAGGCCACCCTGGTCAAAGTGAAGGAAGCTTCGAGCGCGCGCTGAAAGGCTCGTATCCATCCCATTTCCCGAGGAGCCCGCCCGTCATGACTCATCGCCGCCGATTCTTGAGCCTCGCCGCTGCCGGGGCGGCGCTTGCCTGTCTGCCCCCCGGCCTGGCCCGCGCCGCCACAGCCGGCCGCGACTACGCCCTCGTGGAATTTCCCCAGCCCACCCTGGATCCCAAGCGGGTCGAGGTGCTGGAGCTGTTCTACTACGGCTGCCCCCACTGCTTCGAGCTGGAACCCCTGCTCAACCAGTGGCTCAAGCGCCTGCCGCGCCACGCCTATTTCCGGCGTATGCCGGCCATCTTCAACGACGCCTGGGTGCCCCTTGCCAAGGCCTATTACGCCGCGGAGGCGCTTGGCGTGGTGGAGAAACTCCACGGCGACCTGTTCAACGCCATCCACCTGCAGGGCATCAACCTCAACAGGCGGGACACTCTGCTGCGCTTCGTGGCCCAGCGCGGCGTCGATGCCACCCGCTTCGGCGCCGCCTATGACTCCTTCGGCGTGCAGGCCAAGGTGCAGCAGGCGCGCGATCTCACCAGCGCCTATGGCATCGAGGGCGTGCCCTCCATGATCGTGGACGGCAAATACCGCACCTCGAGCAGCATGACCGGCAGCCACGAAAAGCTCTTCCCGGTCCTCGACGATCTCATCGCCCTCGCCTGGAAACAGCGCGGGGCGAAGCGATGACCCGGCAGTGAGGCACCCATGACCATCCGCGTGATCCTGGTGGACGACCATCCGCTGTTCCGCAAGGGGCTGGAACACCTGTTCGCCAGCCAGCCGGACGTGGCGATCACCGGGCAATTCGCCACCCTGGCGGAAGCCCGCAAATGGCTGCAGGAAGGGGGGCAGGCCGACGTGGCCCTGCTCGATCGCGGCCTGCCCGACGGCGACGGCCTGTCCCTGGTGGGCGATTTCCGGCGCGCCGGCCTGCGCGTGGTCATGCTCACCATCGCCGACGAGGATCACGAGATCCGCGACGCCATCGAGCGCGGCGTGGATGGC
>JBBFMG010000207.1:0-2626 GCA_037478575.1 Burkholderiales bacterium
TCTTTACCGATGCCGCTGCCGCCAAGGTCAAGCAGCTCATCGACGAGGAAGGCAATCCCAACCTGAAGCTGCGCGTGTTCGTCACGGGGGGCGGTTGCTCGGGCTTCCAGTACGGCTTCACTTTCGACGAGAACCAGGCCGAGGATGACACCGTGATGGAGAAAGGCGGTGTGACCCTGCTCATCGACCCGATGAGCTTCACCTATCTGGTGGGCGCCGAGATCGATTACCAGGAAGGCCTGGAAGGGGCTCAGTTCGTGATCAAGAACCCGAACGCCACCTCCACCTGCGGCTGCGGGTCCTCGTTCTCGGTCTGATTCACAACAACAATCATCGAGGTAAAGGAGGCGGCCCACGCCTCCCTTTGTTTTCTGCAGGGGGAAGCGATGAACGAGTACGTACCCGGCCTGGAAGGCGTGCCGGCGACGAAATCCAACATCTCCTTCATCGATGGCGAAAAAGGGGTGCTCGCCTATCGCGGCTACGCCATCGAGACCCTCGCCGAGCGCAGCACCTTCGAGGAGACCGCGCTTCTGCTCCTGGATGGCAACCTGCCCACCCGCGCCGCCCTCAAGGAATTCGATCGCGACATGCGGGCGCGCCGGCGGGTGAAGTTCCGCATCCGGGAACTGATGCGCGCACTGCCGCCGGACGCCCAACCCATGGACATGCTGCAGTCCATGGTCAACTGCCTGGGCATGTATTACCCGGGCGCGCAAGGCCCGACGGGCGATCCGGCCGCCGATCTCGCCTACGTGCACGAGGTGTCGGTGAGCATCCTCGCGCGCATGCCCACCCTGGTGGCCATGTGGGAGCACATCCGCAACGGCTATGATCCCGTCGAACCGCGCACGGATCTCACCACCGCGGAGAATTTCCTGTGGATGCTCACCGGCGAGGAACCGGACCGCTACGTCGCGCGCATCCTGGACATCTGCCTGATTCTGCACGCCGAGCACACCATCAATGCCTCCACCTTTGCGGTACTCGTCGCCGGCTCCACTCTGGCCAGCCCCTACAGCGTGATTGCCTCGGGCATCGCCACCCTGTCGGGACCGCTCCATGGCGGCGCCAACCAGGCCGTGGTCAGGATGCTGGAGGAGATCGGATCCCCCGAGAATGCCGAGGCCTACATCGATGCCCAGATCAGGCAGAAAAAAAAGATTTGGGGCTTTGGTCACCGCGAATACAACGTCAAGGATCCGCGTGCGGTGATCCTGGAGCACCTCATGCGCAAGATGATCGAGTACCGGGAGGGGCGTGTCGGGCCCCTGTTCGAGATTGCTCAGGCGGTTGAGAAGGCGGCCACCGAGCGTCTGGGTCCCAAGGGCATCTATCCCAACGTGGATTTCTATTCCGGGGTGCTCTACCGCGAAATGGGCATCGCCCCGGACCAGTTCACCTCCATCTTCGCCATGGCCCGTGCCGCGGGCTGGCTCGCCCACTGGAAGGAGCAGCTGGGGCAGAACCGGATCTTCCGGCCCACCCAAGTCTATACCGGCGAGCTCAACCGCGAGTACATTCCCATCGACCGCCGCGGATAGATGATCAGTCGCGCAGCGACTCCCCGCTCCTCTCTCCCGGTGGGAGAGAGGAGCGGGGGTGAGCGACTTATCGTTCCTCCGCCCCACACCCGCTACTTCGGATAGATCGCGCCCAGTATGCAGGGGTGCGCCGCGCCGGTGACGGCCGGCAGGTTGCCAGGCTCGCCCTGCAGCGTGCGCCAGGCCAGCCAGGCGAAGGCCAGGGCTTCCACCCATTCCGCGTTGACCCCCAGGGCATCGGTCAGGGCCACTGGGGTCGCCGTGCCGGCAAAGGCATGGCGCAGGGTGTTGACCAGCGCCCTGTTGCGCGCCCCGCCACCACACAGCCAGATCTCATCGGCGCCGCCCAGGTATTTCTCCACCGCGTCATGGATGGTTTGGGCAGTGAGGCGCAACAGCGTCGCCTGCACGTCCTGGGGTTTCCACTGGGCAGGCAGCCGTGCTTCCAGCCAGGCGGGATTGAAGTGGTCCCGCCCGGTGCTCTTGGGCGGGGGTGCCTGAAAAAAGGTATCGTCGAGGAGGCGGGCGAGAAGCTCCGGCACCACCCTGCCTGATGCGGCCCAGGCGCCGTCCGCGTCATAGGCGTCGCCCCGGTGGCGCTGACACCAGGCGTCCATCAGCAGGTTGCCGGGGCCCACGTCGAAACCGGTCACCGGGCCACCCGGCGGCAGGTCGGTGAGATTGGCGATGCCGCCGATGTTGACGATTACCCGGTGCTTGTGCGGATGGGCAAATACGGCGGCATGAAAGGCGGGCACCAGCGGCGCCCCCTGTCCCCCCGCGGCGACGTCCCGGCTGCGGAAATCCGCCACCACGGTGATGCCGGTGCGTTCGGCAAGCAGGGCGGGATTGTTGAGCTGCAGGGTGTAACCCAGCTCCGGCCGGTGACGCACGGTCTGGCCGTGGGCGCCGATGGCGGCCACCTGCGACGGCGTCACACCGGTGCGGGCGAGCAGCTGCGCCACCGCCTGGGCGTAGTGTTCGGCGAGGCGGTTGGCGGCGAGGGCGGCCCGTTCCAGTTCGTTCGGGCCCGCCTCGTTCAGGGAGAGAAGTTCCTCCCGCAGCTCCGGGTCGAAACCGAG
>JBBFMG010000207.1:2636-3980 GCA_037478575.1 Burkholderiales bacterium
GCCCAGGGTTTGGGGGACGGGATGGGAGAAGTCACCCAGAACGGCGTCCACGCCATCCAGGCTGGTGCCGGACATGAGCCCGATGACGAGGGGCGGGCGGGCGGCGGCCATGGCGGTACCCTCACCCCGGGGCCGGGGGCGCTCAGTCGATGCTGGCCAGGTTCAGCCCGCGCACCAGGGACAGCCGGGCCACCAGGGGTGCCGCGGCCGCGCGAAACTCGTTGCGATACTGGGCCGCGATGGGGAAGGCCTGGGGCATGGGCACGGTGAGGGGATTGCGCTGCACCCCGGCCACACGGAATTCATAGTGCAGGTGCGGGCCCGTGGCCAGCCCGGTGGCGCCAACGTAGCCAATGGTCTGGCCCTGACTGACCCGCGCTCCCTTTCGGATAGCCTTGGCGAAGCCGGAGAGATGGCCGTAGGCGGTGCTGATATTGCCATGGTGCTGGAGCACGATCAGATTGCCATAGCCGTTTTGGCGGCCGGCGAAGGCGACCGTGCCGTCGGCCACGGCCCGCACGGGCGTGCCGGTGGGCGCCGCGTAATCCACGCCCTTGTGGGCGCGCCAGGTTTGCAGCACCGGGTGGAAGCGCGCCAGGCTGAACCCCGAGGTGATGCGGGAGAATTCCAGGGGCGAACGCAGAAAGGCCTTGCGCAGGTTCCTGCCGTCGGGCGTGTAGTAGCCTTCGCGGCCCTCCCGGTCGCGGAAATACACGGCCTGATAGGTCCTGCCCGCGTTGACGAACTCCGCCGCCAGCACGCGTCCGGCGCGCACCGGCTCGCCATCGGCGTGCAGCGTCTCATATATGACGGTGAAGCGGTCACCCTTGCGGATGTCCAGATGGAAATCGATGTCGGAGGAGAAGATTTCTGCCATCTGCACCGCCACCGCGTCTGGCACACCCGCGGCGTCGGTGGCGCCAAACAGGGAGCTGCGGATCTCGCCGGATTTCATGGTGACCCGGGTTTCCACCGCCGCCTGGCGCTCCCGCAGGCGGAAACCGTCGCCGGTGCGGTCCACCTCCAGCAGAGTCTGATCCGGAGCCACGTAGCGCAACGCCAGCAGGCGTCCCTCGGCGTCGGTCTCGGCGCGTACGCTGCGGCCCGGCACCAGCTGGGAGAGGGTGCGTGCCTCGCGGCTGCCGCGCAGGAAGGCGAAGGCCGCGGCATCGTCCACCTCCAGCCGATCGAGCAGGCTGGCCAGGGTGTCGCCCCGCTGGATGCGGGTCTGACGCCAGAAAGTCTGGTTGTCGCCGTCATCCAGGGTGGTGGGGCTGGGCAGATTGAGCTGCTCGATCACCGTGCGCCGTTCCACCGGCTGCGGGTCAGTGGCCGGCGCGATAC
>JBBFMG010000208.1:0-3975 GCA_037478575.1 Burkholderiales bacterium
CGGAGACGGAAAGGGCTCATGGGTTTGCGGGCAGGGGCGCCCCGAGAGCTTAACCCAAAAAGCCTAACCCGGTGTCGGGAACACGTCACCCTGGACGCACAGGCGGCCGGAGCGGCCCGGAATCTCCCGCAGCACCACCTCGTGGTAAGGCAGGCGGGCAGGGTCGAGGTCCGCCCGCAGGCCGGCCAGATCCGTGAGTTCGTAGCCCTGGTCGCGCCAGCCCGCGAGCAGGCGCTCGAACACCGGCGCAAGCTTCATGCCCTCCAGCTCCGCGTGGAGGGTATAGACGTGACCGGTGGCGGGCGGGTCTCGCGTGAGGGCCAGCAGGTGCTCGGCCACATTGGCCTCGGTCACACCGTCGCGGCCGATGAGTTCGTCCAGCGTGGGCAGGGTGGTGGGCAGTTGCGGGCAGTCGATGATTTCTGCGTTCCAGAGGGGAATGAAGGGATGCGTGCCCCGGCAGTCGGAGGCGTGGCTCAAACCCATGCGCTGCTCCAGGCGGAAGGCATGCACGTTCATCTGCCAGCCCGCGGCCCCGAACACCCGCGCCGGTTCGCCGAAGATTTCCTGGAAGCGGCGTGCCGCCGCCTCCATCTCGCGGGCCGTCCACTGAGCGTCGGCCTGCTCCACGTGATCCTGCCAGCGCACGTGGTCATGGCTGTGGATGCCCACTTCGAAGCCCGCGTCGCGCACCTGGCGCAGGATGGCGGCGCAGCGCCGTCCGATGTCGGGCCCCGGCAGCAGGGTGCCGTAGAGCAGCGTGGCAAGCCCGTAATGGGAGGCCACCGAGGTGCGTGTGACCTTCTTCAGAAAGCCTGGTCGGAATACCCGCCTGATGGCACGTCCGGTGTGATCGGGACCCAGGCTGAAGAGAAACGTGGCGCGCGCCCCATGGCGCGTCAGCATTTCCATCAGGCGCGGCACGCCCTCGCGGGTGCCGCGGTAGGTGTCCACGTCGATCTTGAGGGCGAGTTTCATGGTGGTTTCGCCGACGCGAGTCGCAGGGGCGTCCGGCCGTCGTGGGTTTCCTGCGTTGTCCCCGCTGCCCTTCCCGTCGAATTGTCGTTATTCCACCAGCTTGCGGGCCTCGGCCACCTGACCCTTGTAGGCATCGAAGATGTGCCGCAGGGCCTCCTGCATGCTCACCCGGGGCGCCCAGTCCAGGTCGCGCATGGTGTTGTCGATCCGGGGCACGCGGTTCTGCACGTCCTGGTAGCCCTGTCCGTAGTACTCGCTGGACCGGGTCTCCACCATCCGCACCCGGGCCGCGCTGTCCCGGTATTCCGGATAGGTCATGGCCAGGTCGAGCATCATCTGCGCCAGCTCCCGCACGGAATAGTTGTTGTCAGGGTTGCCGATGTTGTAGATGCGGCCGCTGGCCACGCCATTTTTGTTTTCGATGATCTTCATCAAAGCGTCGATGCCGTCCGAGACATAGGTGAAGGAGCGTTTGGCGTGGCCGCCATCCACCAGCTTGATGTCCTCGCCGCGCACGATGTGGCCGAGGAACTGGGTGATGACCCGGGAGCTGCCCTCCTTGGGCGTGAAGATGGAGTCCAGCCCCGCGCCAATCCAGTTGAAGGGACGGAACAGGGTGTAATCCAGTCCTTCCTGCATGCCGTAGGCGTGGATCACACGGTCCATGAGCTGCTTGGAGCAGGCATAAATCCAGCGCGGCTTGTTGATGGGGCCATAGACGAGTTCCGAGGTTTCCGGATCGAAGGCTTCGTCCCGGCACATGCCGTAGACTTCGGAGGTGGAGGGGAAAATGATGCGCTTTTTGTATTTCACGCACTGGCGCACGATGGGCAGGTTGGCCTCGAAATCCAGCTCGAACACGCGCAACGGCTCGCGCACATAGGTGGCGGGCGTGGCGATGGCCACCAGGGGCAGCACCGTGTCGCACTTGCGGATGTGGTATTCGATCCACTCCCTGTTGATGGTGATGTCGCCCTCGAAGAAGTGAAAGCGGGGATGTCCCATGAGATCGGCCACGCGGTCGCTCATCATGTCCATGCCATAGACTTCCCAGTCCGTGGTTTCGATGATGCGCTTGGAGAGGTGGTGACCGATGAAGCCGTTGACGCCAAGGATGAGAACGCGCTGCATGGATGCCTTTCGAGGAAGCGGAAACCAAAAATTATACGGGTCAGCCCAGGGGCCAGGGACCCGGACCACAGCAGGTGGCCAGGGTGGCGGCGCTGACCTCTCTGCCCTCCACCTCCAACTGCAGCACGCGCAGCACGCCGCCGTCGCGGCAGTGGGCGAACAGCCGGTCGTCTTCTGCATAGAGGGTGGCGGTGAGAGTGGGTGAGCGGGTGCCGGCCAGACGGGTGCGCAGCAGGCGCGCGGGCCGTCCCGCCACGGTGCACAGGGCACCGGGAAATGGGGGCGCCACGGCCCGCACCAGGTTGTGGATGTCACGCGCCGGGCGCGACCAGTCGATGCGTCCGTCCTCGGGCCTGCGCCCGCCGAAATAGGAACCCGCCGAGAGATCCAGGGGCCGGCGCGGCGCGGTGCCGGCGATCAGAGCCGGCAGGCTGCGGTGCAGCACCATCTCGGCGGCACAGGTCACCTTGCGGAACACGTCCAGGGCGGTGTCGTCCGGCAGGATGGGCACCGCCTGCTGATCCACCAGATCCCCGGCATCGGGCTTGGCGGTCATGTAGTGGAGAGAGGCGCCCGTTTCCGTTTCGCCGTGGAGGATGGCCCAGTTCACCGGCACCCGGCCGCGGTATTTGGGCAGCAGCGAGCCGTGCATGTTGAGGGCGCCGCGGGCCGGAATGGCCAGCAGCGGCGGCTTGAGCATGTGGCGGTAGTAGAAGGAAAACAGGAAATCCGGCGCCAGGGCGCGAATGCGCTGCACGACCTCGTCTGTGTTGGGATCACGGGGCGTGATGACGGGGATGTCGTAATCCGCCGCGAGCCGGGCAACGCTTCCGAACCAGATGTTTTCCTCGGGGTTGTCCTCGTGGGTGACCACCAGGGGCACCTGCACCCCGTGGGCCAGCAGCACGGCGAGGCAGCGCACCCCCACGTCGTGGTAGGCGAAGACGACGGCGCGGGTCATGCCTGGCCCCGCTCCAGCACGGCCTGGATCACGTAGCGCGGCCGGGTGCGCACCTGCTGGTAGATGCGGCCCACGTATTCGCCCAGAAGACCAATGCCGAACAGGGCGATGCCGATGAGGAAGAACAGGATGGCGAACAGGGTGAACAGCCCTTCGGCCTCGGGGCCCACGATGAGACGGCGGATCGCCAGGAACACGAAAAACGCCGCAGACAGCAGGGACACCGCGATGCCGAACAGGGAGAACATCTGCAGCGGCACGATGGAGAAGGCCGTCATGAGATCGAAGTTGAGCCGGATCAGCCGGTACAGGGAATATTTGGATTCGCCGGCGGCCCGTTCCTCGTGTTCCACCACCACTTCGGTGGGATTGCGGGCGAAGGTGTAGGCGAGCGCGGGGATGAAGGTGTTGACTTCCGAGGTGCCGTTGATCAGGTCGATGATCTGCCGGCTGTAGGCGCGCAGCATGCACCCCTGGTCGGTCATCTTCACGTGGGTGATGCGTTCCCGCAGGCGGTTCATCGCCCGCGACGCCCAGCGGCGCCAGGCACTGTCCTTGCGCAGGCGGCGGATGGAGCCCACGTAGTCGTAGCCCTCGTCCATGCGGGCGAGCAGCTTGCCGATCTCCTCGGGCGGATTCTGCAGGTCGGCATCCAGGGTGACGATCCGCTCGCCGCGACAATGCTCGAAACCGGCCATGATGGCCAGGTGCTGGCCGAAGTTGCCGTTGAGCAGGATGACGCGGGTGACGTCGGGGCGCCTTTCGAACTGCTCCCGCAACAGGGCCGCCGAGCGGTCGCGGCTGCCGTCATTGACGAAGATCACCTCATAGCTGCGGCCCAGGGCGTCCAGTGCCGGATAGAGGCGCGCGAACAGGGCCGGCAGGGCGGCCTCCTCGTTGTACAC
>JBBFMG010000209.1:0-3923 GCA_037478575.1 Burkholderiales bacterium
TCGGCTTCGATTTCACTGCGCTGGCGCCCCTGGTGGAAGCGGCGGAACGTCTCGGCTTCGCCCGGGTCGAGTCGGGCGACATCATGCTCACCCCCCTGGGACACGAATATGCCGAGGCCAGCATTCCCGTGCGCAAGGAGATCATCGCTGGGCGCCTGCTGCGCGTGCCCCTCATCCGCTGGATCTACGAGATCCTGCAGCAGGACGACAACCAGCGCGTGGACCGGGACTATTTCCTGGAGCGCCTGCGGCCGGAATTCGGCGACGAGGCCACCACCCAGCTCGACATCGCCGTGAGCTGGGGCCGCTTCGCCGATCTGTTCGCCTACGACCAGGACAGCCACGAGCTTTACCTGGAAGCGGACTGACACTGGAATTCCCGTTCGGCGCCCCCATTCTGGCCGTCATGACCCTTTCCCCGAAAGGGGGGCCGCTGATATAATCAGCGGCTTTTCGTCCAGGCCGCTTCGGTCTGGTGGTGCAACCGATTGGATGGGGGATTGAGCCATGCAGGGGCTTCATCTGACGGCTGATCTGTATGACTGCCGGTGTGCCGACGGTCTGATGACCGACGCCAAACAGCTTGCCGATCTGTGTCGCAAGCACACCCTCGCCGCGGGCCTCACGCTCGTGGACGAGAAGTGGTACGCCTTCCCACCCTACAACGGCCAGCCCGGCGGCGTGACCGGCATGTTGCTGCTCGCCGAATCGCATCTGGCCGTGCATACCTGGCCGGAAAAGCGCGCCGTCACGTTGGACGTGTACGTGTGCAACTTCACTACCGACAACTCCGGCAAGGCCGAAGCCCTGCTGCGGGAAATCGTCGCGGCTTTCGAGCCCGGCAAGAGCGAGATCCATCACCTGGAACGCGGCGGCGAACAGCGGCCGCCGGATGAAACCATCCTCGAGCCCCTCAACGCGGCGGGCGATGCCGTCTATGGATTTCGCAGCCGCGAGCGACTGCTCATCAAGCGCAGCCCCCATCAGACCATCGAGGTGCTGGACACGCCCGCATTCGGTCGTGCCCTGCGCATCGATGGTCATTTCATGACCTCCGAAGGCGAGGAATACTTCTATCACGAGGCGCTGGTGCATCCCGCCGCGGTGGCCCATGGCAAGCCGGAAAAGGTGCTCATCATCGGCGGTGGCGATGGTGGTGCCGCCGAGGAAGTGCTCAAGCACGGCAGCGTGCGCCAGGTGGTGCTGGCGGAGCTGGATGCTGAAGTGGTGCAGGTGGCGAAGGCGCATCTGGGCGCCATCCACCGCGGTGTGTTCGACGACCCCAGGCTTGCCCTGCGCATCGGCGACGGCTTTGCCTACGTGCGGGAAACCAGCGACCGGTTCGACTTGGTGCTGCTCGATCTCACCGATCCGGAAACACCCGCCGGCCTGCTCTATACTGAAGCGTTCTTCGAAACCCTGCGCCGGGTGATGAACCCGGGCGCCGCGGTGGTGCTGCACGTGGGCACGCCGGTGTTCGAGGGCGAACAGGTACGCACCATCGTGCACGGCCTGCGCCGGGTTTTTCCCCAGGTGCACTGCTTCGGGCTTTATGTGCCGCTCTATGGCGCCTACTGGGGTTTCGCGCTCGCTTCCGACACCCTCGATCCCACGGCGGTGGAGCGGACCCTGGTGGAGAAGCGCGCGGCCGCGCTGCCCGACCTGTCCTACTACAACGCGGACGTGCACTACGCGCTGTTCGCGCTGCCCAATTACTATCGCGCCCTGGTACAGGCGCCGGTGCGGCCCGAGGCGAAGCGCGCCGTCGGCTGAGTCCCGTCAGTCATCGGGCACCACGAATACCGGTGCGAAGCCGCCGCCGGGGGTGCGGAAGTTGGTGGTCTGCCCACGATACAGGCGCGCCGCGAGCAGCTGCACTTCGCCTGCATAGGCATAGGCCCGCACGTCGAGCTTGAGCTCGGCCGTGCCTTCCTCCACCGGCGCAAGCCGCGCGCTGGGCGGGGCGATGGCCTGGGCCACGTAGCCGCCGGCAAGGATGTCCTGCCACACCCGGCGCGTGAGCTTGTCGCCGCGATAGGCCGCCTTGCTGCCATAACCCGTGGCGGGCTTGAAAAACCATTCCCGGCGGGTCGCCCAGAGTTCCTCCGCGTTGCGTTCATTCACTTCCACCGTGCGCGGGACGTGGGCCGCGAGAAATTCCGCCGCTTCCCGGGGCAGGCCCAGAGCCCTGAGCCAGGCTGGATCCGACAGCCCCACGAGGTTGCGCTTGTCCGCGTAGAGGGCATGGGCGCGGGGATTCGGCGTCACCACCGCCGCGCCCGCCAGATAGGCTCTGCGCAGGGCGTCATGGCGCGCGTCCTCGAAATGGAAATCGGTGAGCCGGTTGTACACCAGATCGATGGCCGCCATTTCATGATGAAGCCGCGTGCCGTCAAACCCAAGTTCCGCCGCATCCACGATGGCAGCCTGCCACCCCTGGCGCCGGAACAGCCGCTCGAACAGCACGAATTCCGGGTGAAGATATTGCTGCGTGGGGTGGTCATCCACGATGACCACTGTCTGGGGCGCGCCCGCGCCCCGCTGGCGCCGCCACTCCTCGCTGAACATGGCGACGAAACGGTCCTCGATGTGCTCCAGATCGGCGGGCGGCGTGAAGGCCCATTCCATTTCCCGGCAGCAGGCGGCCTGGGCGCGCGCCAGCACGGCGTTGAGCAGGGCCCCACCGGCATTGGTGTTGATTTCGATCAGCTGCGGGCCCGTCGGCCCGAGATGGAAATCGAAACCGAGAAACACACCACGGGGGCCGAAGTCGGGCCGCGCGATGGCGGGGGCGCGGGCGAGGACCGCGTCCCGGTAGGCGGGCAGGGCTACCACCGCCTCCACGGTGCGCACCAGTTCCACGATGCCTTGGGCCTGGCGGGAGGAGATGAACACCGCAGTGGCGGAGAAGAGATGGGGACGGCTTGCCTGGATGCGCTGGTAGAGTCCGGCCAGTGTGGGATCCGCCTCCAGCTGCTGGCGCAGTCGGTCGGCATCCAGGGTGCGGCAGCCACAGCCGCGGTTCAGGGCTTCCGCCGTCACGGGCAGCGTGGTCATGGTTTTTTCCCGGGTCGGGCGAGCAGGGCCAGGGGCAGGGCTGCGGCAAGCCCCAGCCCACAGGCGAGGAGGAACAGCAGGGGGGAGGGGGCGGTGAAACGGAACAGCCCGGCCAGGGGCGGCAGGTAGAGCACGGTCACGAGCAGAAGCAGGGTGGCTCCCACCACGAGGACGAGCACCCGGTTGGGGGCGAAAATGGCCGCACCCCGGTTGGCGAAGATGAGACCGAGATTGGCCGCCACCAGCAGGGTGAAGACGAAGGCCCGCCCCGCCTCCGGTGTGAGCTGCGCCGCGGCCCACAACTGCGCCGCCGTGGCCACCGCCAGCACGGCCAGCCCCTGGACCAGGGCGCGTGTCAGGGAGGGGCCGCCGAACAATAGCGCCTCGGGATTTCGTGGCGGGCGGCGCATGAGATCCGGCTCCCCGGGCTCGTTCTCGAAGGCTGCCGAGCAGGCCGGGTCGATGATGAGTTCCAGGAAGGCGATGTGGGCCGGATAGAGCACCGGCGGCAGTCCGGCGAGCACCGGCATCAGGGCCATGCCCGCGATGGGCACGTGGACCGCCAGGATGTAGGACATGGACTTGCGCAGGTTGTCGAAGATGCGCCGTCCCTGCCGGATGGCCTGGACGATGGCGGCGAAATTGTCGTCGAGCAGCACCAGGGCGGCCGCCTCCCGCGCCACGTCGGTGCCGCGGCTGCCCATGGCGATACCCACGTGGGCGGCCTTGAGCGCCGGCGCGTCGTTCACGCCGTCGCCGGTCATGGCCACGATGGCGCCCTGGGCGCGAAAGGCCTGCACCAGACGCAGCTTCTGTTCGGGCGCGATGCGCGCACACACGGAAACCGCGCGCAGGCGCTCGGCCAG
>JBBFMG010000210.1:0-3874 GCA_037478575.1 Burkholderiales bacterium
GTCGATCACCTCGAGGCCCCGGGCGCGGGCCTCGGCCTTGGCCCTGTCCATCTCCAAAAAAACCCCACCTCCGGTGGGGGTGCGGCTCGAGCGAAACATATGGGTTCTACCATACCGCAAACCGCGCGGTTCATCCCCGCGGGTGCGGGGAATACTTGGCGGCAGTAGAGTTTTCGATGTTGCCAACCGGTTCATCCCCGCGGGTGCGGGGAATACGGAGCAGGCGGGATTTGTACAGCGTGTCCTGGCGGTTCATCCCCGCGGGTGCGGGGAATACGTACTGGACGCTTCCCATTTTGGTGTGCGCCGGCGGTTCATCCCCGCGGGTGCGGGGAATACATGCGCGGTCACGATGCTCCCGTCGCGCACATCGGTTCATCCCCGCGGGTGCGGGGAATACGCAGCAGAAACAGCAGCAAATGGTGCGCCTGGCGGTTCATCCCCGCGGGTGCGGGGAATACGCCCCCCAGGCGGCGGCTAGCTCCAGTTCCACCGGTTCATCCCCGCGGGTGCGGGGAATACTTATCGCGGGCCCAGAACCTAACGGCATCCTGCGGTTCATCCCCGCGGGTGCGGGGAATACAGCAGTAGTATCCCCAGACGGAGCAGCATTGCGGTTCATCCCCGCGGGTGCGGGGAATACGCCACTTGCAAACTCAGCCAGCTCCTGGTGGCGGTTCATCCCCGCGGGTGCGGGGAATACACCGCCACGGATATTCCGCGCATCAAGCAGGACGGTTCATCCCCGCGGGTGCGGGGAATACGGCATCCTAATCAGATTCTATTATGGAGTCGTACGGTTCATCCCCGCGGGTGCGGGGAATACTGCGGGCGACCTCATCGACGTTCAAATCGCCCCGGTTCATCCCCGCGGGTGCGGGGAATACATCAAAAACGCCCTAATCGCCGCCAGCGAGCGCGGTTCATCCCCGCGGGTGCGGGGAATACTCCAGGCTCTTCTGATATCTGTCCTCTCTGACCGGTTCATCCCCGCGGGTGCGGGGAATACTTGAGCGCGCTCTCTTTCGTAGACGGCCCGCCCGGTTCATCCCCGCGGGTGCGGGGAATACGCCCCAAGGGCGGCCTCGGAGGCGACCTGCCCCGGTTCATCCCCGCGGGTGCGGGGAATACGCGCGTGGCCGCAATTGCAGAGCACCGGCTTATGCGGTTCATCCCCGCGGGTGCGGGGAATACACACCGGCGACACGCTGGACGGGGCGCGCACGCGGTTCATCCCCGCGGGTGCGGGGAATACCCAATATTACCGCTCTACCGTGCAGCCCGAGATGGTTCATCCCCGCGGGTGCGGGGAATACCCGGAAGCAGAAGCTGTGGAGCGTCGCACAGTTGGTTCATCCCCGCGGGTGCGGGGAATACTCGCGGGCGCGGGCGTCGCGCTCCTCGGCGTTCGGTTCATCCCCGCGGGTGCGGGGAATACTACGCCATCCCCGGCACCGGGCTCACCCTCACCGGTTCATCCCCGCGGGTGCGGGGAATACGAGGAGGACGCCGGGGAGGTCTATGTCCCCGGGCGGTTCATCCCCGCGGGTGCGGGGAATACGCCGACAGGTCTGTGGGATACGCCTCCCCCCGAGGTTCATCCCCGCGGGTGCGGGGAATACTCGAGCGCCGCCACCCCGGCCACGGTGAAGGCCGGTTCATCCCCGCGGGTGCGGGGAATACCCCACATCTCCGAACGAGCCACGGGCCGCCCCGGTTCATCCCCGCGGGTGCGGGGAATACGGACGCCCTCGGCGACGGCTACATGGAGAAGACCGGTTCATCCCCGCGGGTGCGGGGAATACGAATCACGGCTCTTTGTGGGGAACCCTGATAGCGGTTCATCCCCGCGGGTGCGGGGAATACGTCCGGCCAGCGGAGGACGATCTCCAGCGCCTGCGGTTCATCCCCGCGGGTGCGGGGAATACGTCCCCGGGGTGGAAATCCGCAGGGGGGAACTCAGGTTCATCCCCGCGGGTGCGGGGAATACTCCTCCCTGATCCGCCGCCGGATCGGGCGAATCGGTTCATCCCCGCGGGTGCGGGGAATACGGCTCTTCCTCGCTGAGCTCGAGCGTGTAGAACGGTTCATCCCCGCGGGTGCGGGGAATACGGTAGAAGATGCCAGTGACAACTAGGAACAACCGGTTCATCCCCGCGGGTGCGGGGAATACGTCCATTGCTGGACTGGACGGTAGAAGATGCCGGTTCATCCCCGCGGGTGCGGGGAATACCAGAGGCCGCCCACGCCGCGGCCAAGGTGTTGCGGTTCATCCCCGCGGGTGCGGGGAATACTCGGCGGCCTGCAGGGCCGCCTGGGCCTCCCGCGGTTCATCCCCGCGGGTGCGGGGAATACGTCCGGGTGCGGCCCCTCGGGTACCTGGAATACGGTTCATCCCCGCGGGTGCGGGGAATACTCTGGCGGGCGAAGAGCGAACGATCGGGAACCGGTTCATCCCCGCGGGTGCGGGGAATACACCTCGAGCATTGCCTCGTACCCGCGCGCCTTCGGTTCATCCCCGCGGGTGCGGGGAATACTATTGCCTGGCCCGAGTGGGTAGAGTGGGAGCCGGTTCATCCCCGCGGGTGCGGGGAATACCATCGGGGGCTTGTTCAAAGCCGCGTTTGGCCCGGTTCATCCCCGCGGGTGCGGGGAATACCGCCGCGCCGCGCCGCGCCGAGATTTCTTGGACGGTTCATCCCCGCGGGTGCGGGGAATACGGCGGGCTCGGGGGTATCGCCCGCAGCGTTGACCGGTTCATCCCCGCGGGTGCGGGGAATACGTCTTGCCGAAGCGTCGCCCCGCGCTAATGACCGGTTCATCCCCGCGGGTGCGGGGAATACGGCGCATCACTACGCTATTTTGCGACCTGCTCGGTTCATCCCCGCGGGTGCGGGGAATACGTTGGTGGCCCCATCGAGTGTGATTCCCCACAGCGGTTCATCCCCGCGGGTGCGGGGAATACGGGGTTGGGGGTTTTCGGTGGTTGGGATTTGGTGGTTCATCCCCGCGGGTGCGGGGAATACGAGGCCGTACTGCTGGGCTGGCGGGTGTTGCGCGGTTCATCCCCGCGGGTGCGGGGAATACGAGGTAGCAGTAGCCGGGGTTGGAGCTTTTGACCGGTTCATCCCCGCGGGTGCGGGGAATACGGCGTCCTTGAGCTTCCGGAGGTCCCCCAGCACCGGTTCATCCCCGCGGGTGCGGGGAATACGGGATTTTATTTACCACTTCTACGCTTTCGGCCGGTTCATCCCCGCGGGTGCGGGGAATACTATGGGGCTCCAGCCCGAGCTCGCCTAGAAATCGGTTCATCCCCGCGGGTGCGGGGAATACCCATTCCAGATAAAGCTTTTCATGTTTTTCTCCGGTTCATCCCCGCGGGTGCGGGGAATACACGTTGCCGGTGCTGGCGCTACCGTGCAGCAGCGGTTCATCCCCGCGGGTGCGGGGAATACTCGGGGTCAGGCTCGACCCAGGGGCAGGCCGCCGGTTCATCCCCGCGGGTGCGGGGAATACGCAGGTTGGCCTCGATGCTCTGGTAGGTTTTCGGTTCATCCCCGCGGGTGCGGGGAATACTGTGTTATGTAATCCTTATTCTTACACGGGTTCGGTTCATCCCCGCGGGTGCGGGGAATACCTCGGGCGCTTGCTTGGCCTTGACGCTGCACCCGGTTCATCCCCGCGGGTGCGGGGAATACTCGCGCAGCTTTCCCGCCTCAGCCTGCACCTGCGGTTCATCCCCGCGGGTGCGGGGAATACACTTGATTCTAACAGCAAAACTAGCCGCTCGATCCCCCGGAAGTGTCAGAATCCCGAGTCTGATTGTCAAGATTCACCCCTGGTTTGGCTTTTCTACTTCGCTTTTGGTGCATAC
>JBBFMG010000211.1:0-3867 GCA_037478575.1 Burkholderiales bacterium
GTACACCGCCTCGGCACGGCGGAACGTGCGGTTGGCGAGTTCGTCCATCTGGGCATTGATCTCGGCCAGGCGGGTCAGGCCCAGCCCGAGCATGACGAGCATGAAGACGGCAACGCCGGCAAAGCCGGCGAGAATGGCGTGCCTGCTCGACAGGTGAGTCGCCACAGGCGGCTCAGGCCACGGGGACCGTCACCTGGAAGGGCTCCATGGCGAACAGCTTTTCCGCGAGCCTGCCCAGGTTGGGATGGGCCTCGCGCCACCGGATTTCCGGGAAGCGGAAGTCCAGGTAGCCGAGACAGCAGCCGACCGCGATGTCGGCGAGGTTCATGGTCTCTCCGGTGCAGAACTTCTTCTCGCCGAGCTCCTCGGACATTGCTTCCAGGCCGCGGAACACCTTCTGCTCCTGGCGCACGATCCAGTCCTGGCTCTGGCATTCCGGGCTGCGCCGGGTGCGCTCCAGATAAATGAGCGCCGCGGCATCGGCGATGCCGTCCGCCAGCGCCTCCCATTTCTTGACCGCGATGCGCTGCCGGTTGCCCTCCGGAATGAGGCGCGAGACCGGGGTGACGGTGTCCAGGTACTCGGCGATCACGCGCGAATCATAGAGTGCCGTGCCATCGTCCATCACCAGGACCGGCACCTTGCCCAGGGGATTGGCATCCGGCACCCTGGTCTCCGCTGCCCACGGCACATCCACCACGAATTCCAGCTCGATGTGCTTTTCCATGGCCACGATGCGCACCTTGCGCACGAAGGGACTCGTCAGCGAACCGATCAGCTTCATCATCTATTCCCACGAAAAACCGAAACGCGGAAGTTGCGCAGTCCAGGATGACGCGCACCCGGCATGCATCCGGTGCGGCTGCCACCCTCGCCCTGTGCTGCTAAGCCTGTACCAGGGGAATGACCTTCCCCGGCCTGATGTATTGCTCCATCTGGTGAAAATTCAGGTAGCGGTAGATGTTGTCCGCCAGCGGCGCGATTTTCTGCTGCACCACCGCCAGGTATTCCTCCACGCTGGGAATGCGTCCCAGCCGGGCGCACACGGCGGCGAGTTCCGCCGAACCGAGATAGACACGCGCACCCTTGCCCATGCGGTTGTCGAAATTGCGGGTGCTGGTGGAGAACACCGTGGCATTGTCCGCCACCCGTGCCTGGTTGCCCATGCACAGGGAACAGCCCGGCATCTCCGTACGCGCGCCCACCCGGCCGAAGATGGCATACACGCCCTCCTCCCGGAGCTGGGCCTCGTCCATGCGCGTGGGCGGTGCGATCCACAGCCGTGTGGGGATGAGGCCGGCATCCTCCAGCACGCGCCCCGCCGCACGGTAGTGGCCGATGTTGGTCATGCAGCTGCCGATGAAGACCTCATCGATCCTGTCACCCGCCACCGCCGACAGGGGCTTGATGTCGTCCGGATCATTGGGACAGGCCACCAGCGGCTCCCGGATCTCGTTCAGGTCGATCTCCAGCACGTAGGCATATTCCGCATCGGGATCGGGCTCCAGCAGCTCCGGCTTGGCCAGCCAGGCTTTCATGGCATCGATGCGCCGCTGCAGGGTGCGCGCATCCTGGTAGCCCCGCTCGATCAAATGCTCCAGGAGAACGATGTTCGAGTTGAGGAACTCGATGATGGGCTCCTTGTTGAGCCGCACCGTGCAGCCGTTGGCGGAGCGCTCCGCGGATGCGTCAGCGAATTCGAATGCCTGCTCCACCTTGAGATCCGGCAGCCCCTCGATCTCCAGGATGCGCCCGTTGAAAACATTCTTCTTGCCCTGCTTGCCCACCGTGAGCACACCCTGCTGGATGGCCACATAGGGAATGGCATTGACCAGATCGCGCAGGGTGATGCCCGGTTGCATCGTGCCCTTGAAGCGCACCAGCACCGATTCCGGCATGTCGAGCGGCATCACCCCCATGGCGGCGGCGAAGGCCACCAGCCCGGAACCCGCGGGGAAGCTGATGCCGATGGGGAAGCGGGTATGGGAATCCCCCCCCGTGCCCACGGTGTCCGGCAGCAGCATGCGGTTCAGCCAGGAATGGATCACGCCATCGCCCGGCTTGAGGGACACGCCGCCGCGGGACGAGATGAATTCCGGCAGCTCGTGCTGCAGCTTGATGTCCACCGGTTTGGGATAGGCCGCGGTATGGCAGAAGCTCTGCAGCACCAGGTCGGCCGAAAAACCCAGGCAGGCCAGCTCCTTGAGTTCGTCGCGAGTCATGGCGCCGGTGGTGTCCTGGGAGCCCACGGTGGTCATTTTCGGCTCGCAGTAGGTGCCGGGGCGCACCCCCACCACCCCGCAGGCGCGGCCGACGATCTTCTGCGCCAGGGTAAAGCCCTTGCCGGTGTCCTTGGGCGCCACCGGCCTGATGAACGCTTCGGAAGGGGGCAGTCCCAGCGCCTCACGCGCCTTGTTGGTCAGGCCACGGCCGATGATGAGGGGAATGCGCCCCCCGGCGCGGATCTCGTCCGGCAGCGTGCGCGGTTCCAGGCGGAAGGTGGCGATGACCTGCCCCGCCTCGTCGGTGATCTCGCCCTGATAGGGATGGATGGTGATGACCTGCCCCATCTCCATGCGCGTGACGTCGCACTGGATGGGCAGGGCCCCGGAATCCTCGGCCGTATTGAAAAAGATGGGGGCGATCTTGCCGCCCAGCACGATGCCGCCGGTACGCTTGTTGGGCAGGTGGGGAATGTCCTGCCCCATGTGCCACTGCACGGAATTGATCGCCGACTTGCGCGAGGAGCCCGTGCCCACCACATCGCCCACGAAGGCCAGCGGCAGCCCCTTTTCCTTGAGTTTGGCGATCACTTCCAGGGCATCCGGCATCTTGTTGCTGAGCATGGCCCGGGCATGCAGGGGAATGTCCGGGCGCGACCAGGCTTCCTGCGCGGGAGAAAGATCGTCGGTGTTGGTTTCCCCCGGCACCTTGAACACCACACAGCGGATGGCCTCGGCCAGCGGCGCCCGGCTGGTGAACCACTCCGCCTCGGCCCAGGATTCCAGGAGCGCCCGCGCGTGGGGATTGCCCGCTTTGAACTTGTCCACCACATCGTGGTAGGCGTCGAACATCAGGATGGTGTGGGACAGGGCCTGTACCGCATCCGGCGCCAGGGTGGCGTCGTCCAGGAGCTCGATGAGGGGCGCCACGTTGTAGCCACCCAGCATGGTGCCCAGGATCTGCACCGCGTGCTGGCGGCAGATGAGGGGCGACTGGGCCCGGCCCCGCGCCACGTCGGCGAGGAAGGCCGCCTTGACGTAGGCCGCCTGGTCCACGCCGGGCGGCACGCGGTTTTCCAGCAGGTCCAGCAGAAAATCCTCTTCGCCGGCGGGGGGATTCTTGATGAGTTCCACCAGGGCGGCGACCTGTTCGGCGTTGAGGGGAAGCGGCGGCAGCCCCTGGGCCGCGCGCTCCGCGACATGGGCACGGTAGGCTTCGAGCATGGGCGTGGGTTCTTGTGCTGAAAAAAGAACGCGGATTATATCATCGGGGCTTGCGCGCCCCTGCCTGGACTCACGCCAGCCCGTGCCGCGCCAGGAAGTCCAAGGTGGCCTGCACCGCCTCGCGCGCGTGGGTCTGTAGCAGCATGTGGGGTGCCGGCAACTCCACCACCTCCAGGCTGGGACACGCCCGGCGCAGGGCCGCCACGGCCTGCGGTCCCACCAGACGGTCGTCGCGGGCGCGCAGATAGAGGAGCGGTAGCCTCACGTCCGCCAGGCGTCCACACAGATCGGTGCGGCGGATGTCCGCCACCCGCCGCGCCAGCACCTCCGGACGCACCGCAGCGGCGGAGGCCTCGAGATCCGCCAGCAGCCCGGGGGATGCGGCGTGGCCGAGAAAATAATGGCGCAACAGCCAGCGCGG
>JBBFMG010000212.1:0-3847 GCA_037478575.1 Burkholderiales bacterium
TCGCCTGGGACAACAAACACCCCTACAATTCCTCCTCCAACACCAACCCGAGTGCCAAAGGTGGTGGACTCATACAGATTCGTGCCGGAGCAAACGGAATCCGGTATATTCCGGGCTTCACGACGCTCCTATCCTAGCAGCAAATCCCTGCCCATGTCCCCTGTTGCCGCTTCGTCCGCGCCGACCGTCGAGCCGGCGGTCACCGTCGCCGCCCGTGGGCTTACGCGCCGCTACGGCTCGATGGCGGCCGTGGCACCGCTGGAGCTGGAATTGCGTCGGGGCGAGGTGCTGGGTCTTCTGGGCCCCAATGGCGCGGGCAAGTCCACCACCCTGCGCATGCTCACGGGCAATCTCGCCCCCAGCGGGGGCGAGATCCGCATCTGCGGCATCGACCTTTTGGACGCTCCCCGCGCGGCGAAGACCCACCTGGGCTACCTGCCGGAAACACCACCGCTCTACCGCGAGCTCACGGTGGACGAATATCTCGACTTCTGCGCCCGCCTGCACCGCGTGCCGGCCGCCCGTCTGCGCGCCGCGCGGGAACAGGCCAAGGCCCGCTGCGGGCTGGCGGACATGGGCCGGCGCCTGATCGCCCACCTGTCCAAGGGCTATCAGCAGCGGGTGGGAATCGCCCAGGCCATCGTGCACGAGCCCGACGTGATCATCCTGGACGAACCCACCGTGGGACTCGACCCCAACCAGATGCGGGAGATTCGCGCCCTGGTGCGTGAACTGGGGACTGCCCACAGTGTGATCCTGTCCAGCCACATTCTGTCCGAGGTGGAGGCCGTGTGCGACCGCGTGCTGATCCTGCACCAGGGCCGGGTGGTGTTTGCCGACCACATCGAGGCGCTGAAACGCTTCCGCGCCGGCGAAGCGCTGCGGGTGGGGTTCATGCGCCCGCCCGCCCCCGAGGCACTGGCTGCCCTGCCCGGTGTCACCGGCGTGGAACGCCTGGAGGATGGGCTGTTCCGGCTGCAGGTCACGCCCGGGACGGATGCCCCCCAGACCATCGCCCGCGCGGCCGTGGCAGAGGACTGGGGGCTGGTCCGTCTCTGTCCGGAACATACCACGCTGGAAGACGTGTTCGTGGAACTGACCCGGAACGGCCCGGAGGACCAGCCATGATCCTCACCCTGGCCCGCAAGGAACTCCGGATTCTGTTCGCCTCGCCCCTCGCCTGGGTGGTGCTGGCGGTGTTGCAGCTGGTGTTCGCCTGGGTGTTCCTGTTCCAGCTGGACCAGTACCTGGAGAACCTGCCGCGCCTGCGCCAGCTCACCAATCCTCCTGGCGTGACCGAGGTGGTGGTGGCCATGCTGTTCGGCTTCGCCACCATCGTGCTGCTGATGGCCGTGCCCCTCATGAGCATGCGCCTGTTCGCCGACGAATACCGCAACCAGACCCTGCCCCTGCTGCTGTCCGCGCCGGTCTCCCTCACGGAAATCGTGCTGGGCAAATTTCTTGGCCTCATGCTGTTCCTGCTTTTCGCCGTGCTGCTGCTGGTCGCCATGTCAGTTTCCCTGGCCTTGGGCGGGCCGCTGGATTGGGGACTCATCGGGGCCAACGTGCTGGGCATCGTGCTGCTGCTGTCGGCCTTCGCCGCCTTGAGCCTGTTCATTTCCAGTCTCACCCAGCAGGGTGTGGTGGCCGCCTTCGGCAGCTTCGGCGCCCTCCTCCTGCTGTGGCTCATCAATGCCTCGGACAGCGATCCGGAGGCCCTGCTCAACTACCTGTCCCTCATGCGCCATTTCGATGCCTTCAACCGCGGGCTGGTGGACACGCGTGACGTGGCCTACCTGCTGCTCTTCACCGTGGTGTTCCTGGTGCTCACCATCCGCCGCCTCGATGCGCGGCGCCTGCAGGGCTGACCCATGGAGCTCAACCGCAAGACCCGCCTCGCCCTGGCCGTGCACCACTGGGTGTTCATCGTGCTGCTGCTCGCGCTGGCCGCCCTGCTCGCAGCGCTGAGCCGGCAGTACCACACGAGCTGGGACCTGTCCCTGAACGCCCGCAACAGCTTGAGCCCGGGCAGCAGCGCCTTCCTGGCCAAGCTCACCGGCCCGGTGCGGGTGACCGCCTATTGCGCGCCCGATGGGGACGTCGCGCGGGCGATCCGCGATTTCCTCACGCCCTACCAGCGGGCGAAGCGCGACATCGCGCTTACTTTCGTCGATCCCGACCGGGAACCCCAGCTCGCCCGCGCCGCGGGCATCCAGCGGGAGGGCGAGCTGGTGGTGGAATATGCCGGCCGCAGTGAACACCTGACCGTCCTCAACGAAACGAGCTTCACCAACCTGCTCATGCGTCTGGCCCGCGAGCAGGAGCGGCTGGTCCTGTATCTGGACGGCCATGGCGAGCGCAAGCTGGACGGCAATGCCAACTTCGATCTGGGTGAATTCGGCAGCCAGCTTGCGCGGCGGGGCTTCCGCATCACCCCCCTCAGGCTGACCCTGGCCCAGGACGTGCCTGCCAACGCCGCGTTGCTGGTGATCGCCGCGCCCCGCGTGGACCTGCTCCCCGGCGAGGCGGACAAGCTCAAGGCCTGGCTTGCCCGCGGCGGCAACCTGCTGTGGCTGATGGAACCCGGCCCGCTGCACGGCCTGCAACCCCTGGCGGAACAACTGGGACTGGTGCTCACGCCCGGCGTGGTGGTGGATCCCGCCGCCCAGAATCTCAATGCCCCGCCCACCTGGGCCCTGGCCGCAGGCTACGCCCGCCATCCGGTGATCGGCCAGATGGAACTGGTCACCGTCTTTCCCATGGCGCGCGCGCTGGGCGTGGCGGAAACCCATGACGACTGGCGCGCTACGCCCCTTGTGGAAGCCGCGCCCCGCGGCTGGGTGGAGACCGGTTCCCTGGAGGGACCGCTGCGCTTCGACAAGAGTCAGGATACGGCGGGGCCCGTAACAGTGGCGGTGGCCCTGGAACGCACCCGGGAGAGTCGCACCCAGCGTGTGGTCGTGGTGGGCAGCGCCGATTTCCTCTCCAACCAATTCCTGGGGAATGGCGGCAACCTGGACCTGGGCGTGAACCTGGTCAACTGGCTGGCGGGAGACGACCGGCTCATCAGCATCCAGCCGCGCCCCACGCGGGATGCGGAACTCGCCCTGTCCCGCACCACCGCCACCGTGATCGCGCTGGTGTTTCTGGTGCTGCTGCCCCTGGCATTCCTCGCCGTGGGCGGTCTGCTCTGGTGGCGGCGCAGGGCATGAGCGCCCGCCTCGCCGTCAACCTGGCGCTGGCCGCGGCCGTGTTGGGCCTGGCCCTGTTTCTCTTCTTCAAACCCGAGCCTGCAGGGCCCGAGCAATTTTCCCTGTCGAGCCTCACCCCCCAGTCGGTGATCCGCATCGAGCTGGCGCCACGCCAGGGCGCAGCGCTGGTGCTGGAGCGGCAGGCGGGACGCTGGCGCCTCACCGCGCCCTTCGCCGCCCGCGCCGACGCAACGCGTGTGGACGCGCTGCTGTCGGTTCTGGCAAGCCGCAGCCAACACCGGCTGCCCGCCCGGGAGCTGGAAAAATTCGGGCTTGCGCCACCGTTTGCGCGCCTGACCGTGTCCACTCCTGACGCGCGGCAGGTGTTCGAGTTCGGGGAACGCCAGCCGGTGAGCAACCAGATTTATGTCCTCACCGGCGGCTGGGTGTACCTCGTGGCGCCCGCCTATCTGGTGGAGGTCTCGCGCAGCGCCACCGACTTCGTGGCGAAGAGTCTGCTGGCCGAAGGGGAGACCCCCGTGGGCTTCGACCTGCCGGCCTTACGCCTTTCCCTGGAGGATGGCCGCTGGCGCCGCGAGCCCGGGGACGGGCATCTGTCCGCCGACCAGCTCAACCGCTTCGTGGACGAATGGCGG
>JBBFMG010000213.1:0-3846 GCA_037478575.1 Burkholderiales bacterium
GGTTGTTTCGCGGCGATTACGCCACCACCCAGATCAGCGTGCCGTTGCTGGTCCTGGGGTTGGCGCTGGCTTTTCTGGGCGGGCAAAGCCTGGCCTGGGTGTACATGCTCACCCACTCGGGGCTGTCCTATTCCCGGAATTTCGTTGCCTCCCTGGTGGTCATTCCCGTCCTCACCGCCGGGGTGATGCAAGTGCTGGCCAACAACCTCATCACCGCCTTCGGCATGATGGCCGTCTTTGCCATCGTGCGCTTCCGCAACATCCTGCGCGACACCCTCGACACCAGTTACATCCTCGCCTGCCTGGTCATCGGCATGGCCTGCGGCACCCAGCGATATCCGGTGGCTGTCGTGGTCACGGTGTTGGTCGCCGTCACGATGGTGTATCTCTGGATCACGGCCTTCGGCAGCCGGCACCGCTACGACGTGATCCTGAACCTGCACTGGGCCCGGCCGTTGTCCGAGCTGGACGAGTTGCGCGCCCTGTTCCATCGGCACAGTCGCCGCACCCACTGTGCCAGCCAGCGCCTCAACGAGGCCTATGGCGGCACCGATCTTTCCTACCGCCTGTTGATGCGGGACCCCAATCGGCTCGAAGACCTGGTCAAGGAACTGCGCAGCCTGCCCGGCGTCTCGCGCGTCACCAGCCTGCAGGCGGAAGACGAGTCCGAAGTCTGAGCCATGAAGCGCCTGCCTCCGATTCCCACCCCCCCTGCCCTGCGCTGGCGCGAGTTTCGCATCCGCGTCCTGCCGGTGGGGGTGTTCCTCGCCACGCTGGCGGGGGTCGTCTGGATTTGGCAACACGAACTGGCCCCGCCCACGCTCATCGGCGAAGTCGAGGTTCGCCGCGCCCACATCGCCAGCGTCCAACCCGGCACGCTCGTCAAGCTCACCGTGGACCGCTTCCAAAATGTCCGGGCCGGAGACCCGGTGGCGGAAATCCTGGTCTGCAACCCGCGCTACCTGGAAAGTACCCTCGGCGTGATCAAGGCCGAGGCCGAAATCCTCCGCCTCCAGCTCGACCCCCTGGTCACCACCGAGCGCTCCCGGGTGGACTTCCAGCGCCTGCGCCTGGAGCTGCTGGATCAAAAAGTCCAACTGGCCGCCAGCCAGATGAACCTCCGCTACGCCGAGGCCGAGTACGACCGCATCGCCGCCCTGCGCCGGGACCAGCCCAACATCGTCTCGCAGACCGAACTGGACCTGGCCTTGCGCGACCGCGACGCCCTGCGCGCCGAAGTCCAGAGCCGCCAGCGCCTGATCCAGGAGCTGGAGGCCGACCTGGCCCGGCTGCGCGTGAGCCGGCCGCCCGCCGAGTCCGAAGTCGTTCCCGAGGGCTGGCGCCTGGCCCTCAACCTGCAGGAACAGCGCCTCCAACAGGCATTGGCCGAATTCGGACCGGTCACCCTGACCGCGCCCATTGACGGCACCGTCAGCACGGTTTACCGCCACGCCGGCGAAAACGTCGCCGCCGGCGAACCCATCGTCACCATCACCGCCACCCACAGCGAGCGCATCGTGGCCTACCTGCTGCCGCCCTGGCGGGTTGAACCCACCGTGGGCGCGCCGGTGGAAGTCCGCTCCCGCCACGGGACCCGCGCCGTGGGCCGGGCGCAGATTCTCGAAGTCGGGCGCTACCTGGACACCATCACCCCCACACTGGCCTACCAGCTCGGTGCCCGCGCCAGTGCCCTGGCCCAGGCGGCGCAACCCGCGGCGCAGCTCAACTTCAACAACCTGCCCATTCCCGGGCTGCCCCTGGCCATCAGCGTGCCCGCCGGGTTGAACCTGCGACCCGGCGAAGCGGTGGACCTGCGCCTGCTGCCGCCCGCGGAAGCCGCGACTTCCCCGGCGCCGGCCAACTGATTCGGCCTGAGCGGCGAAGTGGGGAGGGCCGCACCTCTTCGGCGTGTCCTTTTCGGTGTCCCGCCGAAAGATCCGGTTTCAGCCGGCGGGGAACCACTGATGGGCTCAGGTTTCGCCGGATGAAGCCGGGACGGCTCCGCCAGTCCGGAAGACACGGGCATCCTTGCCCACGGGTGGCAGGGTAACCCAATAGTCCCGCGATCAAAACAGGTCGAAATGCCCCGAAGGAGCAACCGGTGGAGAATGGCAAGACAACCGTGGAAAGGACGATCTGATCGGATCACCAGCTTGGGGCAAAGCAGCCGCCAGCAATTTTCATCCGCCCCTCAGCCAACTTGTTTGCCGCACACTTGGGGGAGGCGTGTCAGCGGTCCGCAAAACGGATATCGGTGACCTTGATCTCCTTGGTGGCGTGATCTACCCAGAACAAGACGGCATACCGACGCACGATCACGCCCTCCAACCGCCGCCCGCTCAAATCCAGCATCGTGAAATCCCCCTGCTGAAAAGGGTCTTGCCCCAGGCGCCCGAGCAGACCCAACAGAAGCTCCCGATCGTCCCTTCGAAGCTGCCGCAGGAAGTCAAATGCCTCCCGGTGCAGATAAACGTCATACTCCATCGGCCTGGAGCCGTTTGGTGGCATCGGGAAGACCGATCCACGATTGCGGAGAGGAATCGTCCAACCGGCGGGTCAGTTCTTCGCGATAGTCCCCGGTCCGTTGCAATTCCAGCCCGATCAGGAAGCCCAGGAGCTTGCGCTGATCCTCCGAGCTCAACCGCTCCGCCTCGCGCTGCAGTTCGTCCAACTTCATGGTTGTCATTCTAGGGCTGTGTGTGCCGCGAGGCAATCGCTGAGCCAGTGGCGAGTGATTGTCCGCCTGATTTCATCGGAAATGCAAAGCTCAGCGACGGCAGCCACGAGGCGCGGCGACTGCAACCTTGAGGATCCACCGTTGTTCGCCGCGGCAAATGTTCAAGCCATGGGTCTATTATGCTTTTTAGACGATTTCCAATCACGATAGACGAGCCAGCTAAATACCAGCAGACACGAAATGGCCACGTGCAGCCAGACAGCGAATGATTGGCCTGTTCCGGTTTCGTTACGAGGAGGAAATCCTGCGTGTAGCGGAGCCAGCACCGCCATAATGCATGCATAAAAGAATCGCCCGATAGGATTGGGATCCGGATCACCCGCATTGAGAAGCCCAAATAAAAAACCTCCAGCAGGACCTGCGGCAATCAGACTGACCGCAAAGTGGCGCCATAGCCTCGTTGATCTCATGGAATTCCGACCGTCTTTCACCCACGGGGCCTTCTCAATCATGGGATCGGTCGCAAGCGCGCCCCTTCACGCCGGGAACAGGTGGCCCCCAACCTTGCCATGCCGTTTCACGCCGGCGGGCGGCCCGGCCGGGGATGTGCCCGCTCCGCCTCCGCCAGCCTCTGTCGCGCGTAGGCCAGGGCCTGTTCGCGGGTCGTCAGTTCGTCCTGCAACTGCCGCTCGCGGATTTCGGCCAGCAGCGCCCCCAGAGCCGGCCCTGGT
Source organism: Burkholderiales bacterium (assembly GCA_037478575.1). GTDB lineage: Bacteria > Pseudomonadota > Gammaproteobacteria > Burkholderiales > Thiobacteraceae > Thiobacter. The sequence continues at coordinate 3,409 of JBBFMG010000213.1, forward strand.
TGCATCCCCAGCGCCAGCAGATCGTGCCCGCGCACCAGGGGCGGGCGCAGTTCCGGGCGCCGGCGCAGCGCCTCGGCCTCGCGGACCATCAACTCGTAATGGTCCAGCCGGCCGTGCGAACCCAGACAGTCCAGCCGGTGCAGTTCCAGCTCAAGGGGGAAGGTGGGGCGCAACACCAGCCGGCGCCGCGTGGCCTGGCGCATTTGCGGCACGTCCTTGTACTGCATGTGATGCCGCACCAGCGCGGCCACCGTCTCGATCTCCGCGTTGGGAAAGCGAAGCCGCTGGAGAATCTGCCGCGCCATTGCCTCGCCCGCCTTTTCGTGCCCGTAGAAGTGCATCACGCCCGTGACCGGGTCCCGGGTCGCGGTCACCGGCTTGGCCACGTCGTGGAGCAGTACCCCCCAGATCAGGGCGGTGCCGGCGTCCGGGGGCAGG
>JBBFMG010000214.1:0-3842 GCA_037478575.1 Burkholderiales bacterium
GAGGGGCGCCGCGGCCCGCAGCTCACCCCCCTCGCGCAGGACCAGATGCCAGGGCAGCCAGCCGGTGGCCCCGCCCACGCAGCCGGTGGTCTCCAGGGCGTGCAGGAAGGCGTGGCGCAGGAAAGGCTGGTCACCGGCGAGGCGGTCCCACTGGCCGGCATCCACCTCCGCCAGGGCGTGCACCACCTCGAGCCGGGCCGCCTGCCCGCCCGCTTCCTTATTCACCGGATTTCCTCCAGAATTTCGCTTCCTTCTGCATTCCCCGACTCCGGAATCCACCATGAATCTCCACGAATACCAGGCCAAGGAACTGCTGCGGGAGTATGCCATCCCCACCCCGCGCGGTGTGGTGATCGAAAATACCCTGCATGCGGAAGTGGCCACCAATGAACTGGGCGGCAGCCGCTGGGTGGTCAAGGCCCAGATCCATGCCGGCGGGCGCGGCAAGGGCGGGGGCGTGCGCATCGTGAATTCCGTGGACGAACTGCGCCACGTGGCGGACGAGCTGCTGGGCCGGCCGCTCGTCACCTACCAGAATGCACCCCACGGCCAGCCGGTTTCCCGCGTGCTGGTGGAGGAAACGCTCGCCGTCGCGCGCGAGCTGTATCTGTCGCTCTTGGTGGACCGGGAGAGCGAACGGGTGGCAGTGGTGGCGTCCAGCGCGGGGGGCATGGACATCGAGGAAGTGGCCCGCACCACACCCGAGCGTATTCTGCGCGAGCTGTGCGATCCGCTGCTTGGCCTGCAGGATTTTCAGTGCCGCGCCCTGGCCTTCGCCCTGGGCCTCACCGGCGCCCAGGTGGGCGAGATGACGCGGCTTCTGCGCAATGCCTATCGCCTGTTTGTCAGCAACGATCTGTCCCTGTTGGAGATCAATCCGCTGGTGGTGACCGAAGACGGCAGGCTGGTGGCGCTGGACTGCAAGATCGGCGTGGACGACAACGCCCTGTGGCGGCGGCCGCGCCTGGCCGATCTGCGCGACGTGAGCCAGGACGACCCCAAGGAAGCCGCGGCCCATGCGGTGGGTCTCAACTACATTGCCCTGGACGGCAACATTGGCTGCATGGTGAACGGTGCGGGGCTGGCCATGGCCACCATGGACCTCATCAAGCTGCATGGCGGCGAACCCGCCAACTTCCTCGACGTGGGGGGCGGCGCCACTGCGGAAACCGTGGCCAAGGCCTTCAAGATCATTCTCTCCGACCCCAAGGTGAAGGCCATTCTGGTCAACATCTTCGGCGGCATCATGCGCTGCGACGTGATCGCCGAAGGCATCATCCAGGCCGTGCGGGAGGTGGGCGTTACGGTGCCGGTGGTGGTGCGCCTGGAAGGCACCAACGTGGATCTGGGACGCAACATGCTGGCCCAGTCGGGCCTGAAGATCCTCTCCGCCCCCAGCCTCACCGAAGCCGCCCAGCTCGCGGTGGCGGCCGCCGCTAGCGCCTGAGTTTGGCCAGGGCGGCCGCCATGGCGCCCTGGGGCGCGGGCGGGCGCTGCGCGGGCTGGCTGCCGCGCGTGCGACCCCGCGCGCTGCCGACGGGCGCTTCAGCCTCGTCCTCCAGCCGCATGGTGAGGGCGATGCGCCGCCGCGGCAGATCCACCTCCAGCACCTTCACCTTCACCACGTCGCCCGCCTTCACCACCTCACGCGGGTCTTTCACGAAACGCCGGGACAGGGCCGACACGTGTACGAGCCCGTCCTGGTGCACACCGATGTCCACGAAGGCGCCGAAGTTGGTGACGTTGGTGACCACGCCTTCCAGCACCATGCCCGGCGCCAGGTCGGTCAGGGTTTCCACCCCCTCCTTGAAGCGGGCGGTGCGGAATTCCGGCCGGGGATCGCGGCCCGGCTTTTCCAGCTCGCGCAGGATGTCCTGCACCGTGGGCAGACCGAACCGCTCATCGGTGTATTTCGCGGCGGGCAGGCTCTTCAGCAGCCGGGCATTGCCCACCACCTCGCGCAGGCTTTTGCCCAGGTCGGCAAGGATGCGCTGCACCACGGGATAGGCCTCCGGATGCACGGCGGAGGCATCCAGGGGATCGTCGCCGTTCATGATGCGCAGAAAACCCGCCGCCTGTTCGAAGGTCTTCTCCCCGAGACGCGGCACGTTCATCAGTTGCCGACGGTTGCGGAAGGCCCCGTGGGCATCGCGCCAGGCCACGATCTGCGCGGCCAGGCTCTGGTTCAGCCCCGAGATGCGCGCCAAAAGCGGCACAGACGCGGTGTTGAGGTCCACGCCCACGGCGTTCACGCAGTCCTCCACCACGGCATCCAGGGCCCGCGCCAGCCGCGTCTGGGACACGTCGTGCTGATACTGGCCGACACCGATGGACTTGGGATCGATCTTCACCAGCTCCGCCAGCGGGTCCTGCAGGCGGCGCGCGATGGACACCGCGCCCCGCAGGGAGACATCGAGATCCGGAAATTCCCGCGCCGCGAACTCGGAGGCGGAATACACGGAAGCACCAGCCTCGGACACCATGACCCGGGTGAGCCCCAGTTCCGGATGACGGCGGATGAGGTCCGCCGCGAGGCGCTCGGTCTCCCGCGAGGCCGTGCCATTGCCGATGGCGATGAGTTCGATGCCATGGCGGCGGGCCATCTGCGCCAGGGTGGCAATGGCACCGTCCCAGTCGCGCCGGGGCTCATGGGGGTAGATGGTGGCGGTTTCCAGGAGCTTGCCCGTGCCGTCCACCGCCGCCACCTTCACACCCGTACGCAGCCCCGGATCGAGCCCGATGGTGGGCCTGGGGCCGGCGGGGGCAGCGAGCAGCAGATCCCGGAGATTGCTGGCGAAGACGCGGATGGCCTCCTGCTCCGCGCGTTCCCGCAGGGCGTTCATCAACTCCAGTTCCAGATGCAGCGAAATCTTCACCTTCCACGCCCAGCGCACCGTCTCGGCCAGCCAGCGGTCCGCCGGCCGGCCCTGGTCGCGGATGCCGAAGCGCGCGGCGATGCGCGCCTCGCAGGGATGGGGCACCGGCGGCCCCTGGGGATCGAGCTCGGCATCAAGCACCAGGGCCAGTTGCAGCACGCCCTCGTTGCGTCCGCGGAACAGGGCCAGCGCCCGATGGGAAGGCATGCGTGCGATGGGCTCGGCGAAGTCGAAGTAGTCACGGAACTTGGCACCCACCTCCTCCCTGCCGGCCACCACGGTGGCCTTCACCACACCGTGTTGTTCCAGATAGCCACGCAGGTTGCCCAGGAGCTCGGCGTCTTCCGCGAAGCGTTCCATGAGGATCTGGCGCGCGCCCTCCAGCACGGCCTTGCCATCGGCGAAGCCGGCCTCCGGGTTGAGGAATTTCTGCGCCTCCGCTTCCGGATCGAGATCCGGATCCGTGAGCAGGGCTTCGGCCAGGGGCACCAGCCCCGCCTCGCGGGCGATCTGGGCCTTGGTGCGCCGCTTGGGCTTGTAGGGCAGATACAGGTCTTCCAGCCGCTGCTTGGTGTCGGCCTGGGCGATCTCGGCCTCCAGTTCCGGGGTGAGCTTGCCCTGCTCCCGGATGCTGGAAAGGATGGTCTCGCGGCGGGCTTCCAGCTCCCGCAGATAAGAAAGCCGCTCTTCCAGGAATCTCAGCTGGGTATCATCCAGCCCGCCGGTGGCTTCCTTGCGGTAGCGGGCGATGAAGGGCACCGTCGCGCCGTCGTCGAGCAGGGCGATGGCGGCGGCCACCTGCTGGGGTTTGACGTCGAGTTCCTGGGCGATGCGCTGTTCGATGGCATGGCGGACTTTGTTTTCCTGGCCGGAGTAGCAGTGGACGACATACCACTTGCGTTCGTCCTCCGGTTCTTCGGCAGCGCTGGCCGCCGCAGCCAGCACCGAAGGCTCCTGGTCGGTTTC
>JBBFMG010000215.1:0-3805 GCA_037478575.1 Burkholderiales bacterium
CCGGCCCAGGGTGTAGCTATAGGTGCGGTAGTCCTGCAACAGCGCCTCTGGGTGGCGGAGCTGGGCGTAGCGGGCCTCGAGGCGCTCCAGCAGGCGCGCCAAAACCTGAACCCGGTTCACCTCGAGGAACTCCTCCAGGGCTGCCGCGCCCAGGGCCGAGGCGTGGACGTGGCCGGCCTCGGACAGTCCGTCCGAATAGATCACCAGCCAGCCCGGCTCGGACCAGGCGAGTTCCTCGCAGCTGTCCTGTGGCGCTTCCGCTTCATCTGCCGCGATGCCCAGGGGCAGCCGGCACCCGCCCAGCGGCACCGGAGGCTGGCCGGCGAAGCAGAGCAGGGGCCGGGGCATGCCGGCGGTCCACAGGGACAGGCGTTTCTGGGCCTCGTTGACTTCCACCAGACAGGCGGCCACGAAATGGCCGGTGGGTACCAGTTCGCGCAGGCGCCGGTTCATTTCCCGGGCGATGAGGCCGATGTCCAGTCCCTTGCCGGCCATGGCGTGGAAAATGCCCGCCACCGGCAACAGGCTCACCGCGGCGGGGAGCCCGTGGCCCATGGCGTCGGCAGCAACACGAACAGCCGGCCATCGGGCGCGCGCTGGCTCAGGATGATGTCCCCGCTGAAAGTCTCGGCCGGAATCACCTTCCACTGGAGCAGGGGGTCGTCGAGCTGGGCACGCGCCACCATGCGCTCCACCAGTTCACGCGTGACGTGCCGCTCTTCCTCGATGCGCTCGCGGTAACCCTGCAGCTCGGCCAGGGTATTGGCCAGGCGCTGTTCCTGGCGCTTGCGTTCCGAGATGTCCTCGATCACCGCCACGAAATGCCGCCGTCCCAGCCATTTCATTTCCGTGAGGGTCACCGAGATGGGCACCAGGCTGCCATCCTTGCGCTTGCCGAAGATGTCCCGGCCGCGGCCCATGACCGTGGCCTCGCCGGTGGCGCGGTAGCGGGCCATGTAGGCGTCGTGGCGATGGGCATCCGGCAGGGGCATCAGCATGGAGACGTTGCGCCCCACCACTTCCGCGGCCTGATAGCCGAAGATGCGTTCCGCCGCCGGATTGAAGCTTTCCACGATGCCCTGGGCATCGGTGGCGACGATCCCGTCCAGCACGTGATCGAACAGCGTCTGCAGGCGGTGCATGTCCAGCAGGCGCCGCTGCAGCGCCAGGCTCTTGCCCACGAGCAGCAGGCGGCTTTCCAGCTGCGATGTCTCGACGGGCTTGGGCAGCCAGTCATCGATGCCGGCACGCAGGCAGTTGCCGGGATCGGGCGGCGTATCGGCGAGGAGAAGAAGGGGCACCCAGCGTTGTGCATCGGTGATTGCCCGCAGGCGCGCCGGCAGGGCTAAGGCGTCCGCGACACACAGGGGCTGGTCCAGCAGCACGACGTCCGGTGGTTTGGCCTGAAACTGGCTCAACAGCTCCTGCGCGTCTGCCACGAGGCGCAGGCGGTGCCCCGCCGGAGCCAGTAGGCGTTCCAGGCTCGTGCGTGTCTCGGCGCAGGGGCTGGCAGCGAGCAGGTCGAGATGGGCCGGATATTCCAGTGTTTCGCCGGCGACGCCGAAATCCGGCCCGGGCAGGCGGGTCCAGCCCCAGGCATTCATCGGTCGAGTGTCCTCCTCCAGTGGGCCTAAGGCCCTGCCGCCTGTTGCGGGCGGCTCGTTATTAACCATGCCAACTATATGGAAATGCGCGGCGGGGGGCAAGCGTGCCGGAGTCAGCTACGGGCTCGGATGCGCTGCACCAGGGCGGTGGTGGAACGGCTGTGGAGGAAGGGAATGGAATGGACCTGGCCGCCCCAGCCCAGGACCTCGGCGGCGCCGACGATGCGTTCCACGGGCCAGTCGCCGCCTTTCACCAGGATGTCCGGGCGCACGCGCAGAATGAGTTCCAGGGGCGTGTCGGCATCGAACAGGGTGACGGCGGAGACGCTCTCCAGGGCGGCGAGCACCGCCTGCCGGTCGGTTTCGTCGTTGATGGGCCGGTCCGGCCCCTTGCCCTGCCGGCGCACCGAGGCGTCGCTGTTCACGGCCACCAGGAGGCTTGCACCCAGGGCGCGCGCCTGGGCGAGATAGGTGACGTGACCGCGGTGGAGGATGTCGAAGCAGCCGTTGGTGAACACCAACGGCCGCGGCAGCTCTGCCACCCGTGCCGCCAGTGTGTCCGGGGCGATGATCTTGCGCTCGAAGGCGGGTGGCGGGTAGTTCGGCATCAATCCAGGTATTCGAACAGGCGCACGACCCGCTTCACGCCGGGCGTGGTGGCGGCGAGGTCGGTGGCGGCCTCGGCTTCGGCGCGCTTGACCAGCCCCATGAGATAGACCACGCCCGCTTCCGTCACCACCTTGACGTGGTTGGCGTTGAATTTGCGGGCCTCCACCATGCGCGCCTTGACGCGGGTGGTGATGTAGGTGTCGTTGCTGCGCTCGGGAAAGGAGCTGGGCTGGCCGATCACGGTCTCATTGAAGACCTGGCGCACGTTGGGCACACCCTTGGCGATGTCCGCCACGGCCGCACGGGTGGCCTCGTCCGGCACCTCGCCCGTGAGCAGCACCGCCAGGTTGTAGCTCGTGACATTGACGTGGGTGTTGCTGCCAAAGCGTTCCGCGATGCGGTTGGCCACCTTGAGCTCGATGTTCTGGTCTTCGATGTAGATGCCCGAGGTGCGGCGGTCGTCCGCCATCAGCACACCGGCGCCCACGCCGGTGGCCACCACCGGAAAGCAGCCGGGCAGGGCGGGCAGGCAGGCGAGCAGGGCGAGCAGACAGAGCTTGCGCATCATTCGGCTCCCAGAAGCAGAAAATCGATGGCGTCGCACAGACAGTGCAGGGTGAGCAGGTGTACTTCCTGAATACGGGCAGTGACGCTGGAAGGCACGCAAATGTGGATGTCTTCCGGCGTGAGCACCTCCGCGATCTGGCCGCCGCCGTTGCCGGTGAGAGCGATCACGGCGATCTCCCGCTCGTGGGCGGCGTGCACCGCCTCCAGCACATTGCGCGAATTGCCGCTGGTGGAGATGGCCAGCAGCAGGTCCCCCGGCTGGCCCAGGGCCCGCACCTGTTTGGCGAACACCTGTTCGTAGGCGTAATCGTTGGCGATGGAGGTGAGGGTCGAGGTATCGGTGGTGAGGGCGATGGCTGCCAGCCCCGGCCGCTCCCGCTCGAAGCGGTTGAGCAGTTCCGAAGAAAAATGCTGGGAATCCGCCGCCGAGCCGCCGTTGCCGCAGGCCATGATCTTGCCGTCGCGCATGAGGCAGGCCACCATGCGCTCGGCGGCCTGACCGATGGGTTCGGCCAGCACCTCCATGGCCTGCAGCTTGAGGTGGGCGCTGTCTGTGAAATGCTGGTGGATGCGGCTGGCAAGATCCATGGCGAAGGGAGAGGAAGGGCCGGCATCAGTCGGCGCTGAAGGCATTGCGCAGCCATTCTATCGTGGGGGGTTGGCCGGTGCCAAGCAACACCACGTCGAAGCGGCAGGGGGGCAGCGGCTTCTGGCTGACGAGGAACTGGCGCGCGGTGGCGATGATGCGGGTCTGCTTTGCGCGGGTGATGCTGGCGGCGGCGCCGCCGAAGCGCTGACTTGAACGCAGGCGCACTTCCACGAACACCAGGGTGGCGCCGTCGCGCAGAATGAGGTCGATTTCGCCGAAGCGGGAACGATAGTGGCGCGTGACCAGTGTGAGGCCCTGCTCCAGGAGATAGGCCAGTGCCGTCTGTTCCCCCACTTCGCCGGTTCGGCGGCTGTCGGTCATGGGTTGGCCAGTTCCAGCACCACCACCGTGTCCTGCTGGAACTCGGCGGGCACGC
>JBBFMG010000216.1:0-3792 GCA_037478575.1 Burkholderiales bacterium
CCCACTACCTGCCCTTCGCCGACGGGGTCACGGTGCACGTCTGTGGCAGCGAGACCTGTTTCGATGCCCACGTCACCAGCCGCAACGTCAGTGGCGCCACCGTGCCGGACAACCGGGTTTTCCTCGCGCCGCGCCTGTTCGAGCGGGAAGCGCAGCGCCTGCCCATGATCCTCACCCATGAGCTGTCCCATCTGCACCTGGGCCAGCGTCTCGGCCACTACACCCACGAGGTGCCGGTGTGGTTCCACGAGGGACTGGCGGCCCTGGCCTCGGGAGGCGGCGGCGCAGACTACGCCAGTGAGGAAGAGGCGCGTGCGGCACTGGCGGCCGGACGCGCCTTTTCGCCCGCGACCCTGGATACCCCCGAGCGCCGTCACCGGGCGGAGGACTGGGGACTCTCGCCCTACCTTTTCTACCGCCAGGCCATGATGTTCCTGCAACACCTGAAAGCCGAGAGCGAGGCGCGCTTCCGCGACTTCCTGTTGCGCGTGCAGGCGCGCGAGAATTTTGCCGAGGCCTTCAGCCGCACCTACAATAGGTCCCTGATCGAGGCCGGGCAGCGCTTCCTCGAAGCCGTGGCACCGGTCGCGGCGGCGCCCGCCCGGCCCGCCGACTGAAAACCGGGAGCGTTCCACCCCATGCAGCAGTATCTCGACCTCATGCGCCACGTGCTCGAGCACGGGCATCGAAAGAGCGACCGCACCGGAACCGGCACCCTGTCCGTGTTCGGCTACCAGATGCGCTTCGATCTCGCCCGCGGCTTTCCTTTGGTGACCACCAAAAAGGTGCACCTGCGCTCCATCATTCACGAGCTCCTGTGGTTCCTGAAGGGCGACACCAACATCAGGTATCTCCACGAAAACGGCGTCACCATCTGGGACGAGTGGGCGGACGAAAACGGCGATCTCGGGCCCATCTACGGCTACCAGTGGCGTTCCTGGCCCACGGCGGATGGTCGCCACATCGACCAGATCAGCCAGGTGATCCAGGAGATCCGCAGCCATCCGGATTCGCGCCGGCTGATCGTGTCCGCCTGGAACGTGGGCGAGCTGGACAAGATGCGCCTGCCGCCCTGCCATACCCTGTTCCAGTTCTATGTGGCGGATAAGCGCCTGTCCTGCCAGCTCTACCAGCGCAGTGCCGACATTTTCCTGGGCGTGCCCTTCAACATTGCCTCCTACGCCCTGCTCACCATGATGGTGGCCCAGGTGTGCGGGCTCGCGCCGGGGGAATTCGTGCACACCCTGGGTGATGCCCACCTCTACCTCAACCACCTCAGCCAGGCCCGGGAGCAACTGTCGCGCACGCCGCGGCCCCTGCCCACCATGAAGCTCAACCCCGCGGTGCAGGACATCTTTGCCTTCCGCTACGAGGACTTCACTCTCGAAGGCTATGACCCCCATCCGCCCATCAAGGCACCGGTCGCCGTTTGAGTGCGTCAGGAGCGAACCCCATGTCCAGTCAGAAGCCCCGTGTGTCCATCATTGCCGCCATGGCCGCCAACCGTGTCATCGGTCAGGGCAACCGGCTGCCGTGGCATCTGCCGGAAGACCTGCAGCACTTCAAGGCCCTCACCATGGGCCATCACATCGTCATGGGGCGCAAAACCTATGACTCCATCGGCAGGCCCCTGCCCGGCCGCACCACGGTCATCGTCACGCGCCGGCCCGACTACACGGCGCCCGACTGCATCGCCGTCAATTCCATCGACGCCGCCCTCAGTGTCTGCCACGGCGACCCGGAGGTGTTCTTCGTGGGCGGGGCGGAGATCTACGCCCAGGCGCTGCCCATCGCCGATCGCCTGTACCTCACGGAAATCAAGCGCGACTTTCCGGGCGATGCGCATTTCCCGCCCTTCGATGCGGGACAATGGCAGGAAGTGTCGCGGGAGCGTCACGTCAAGCAAGACGGCGACCCCTTCGAGTATCATTTCGTGGTCTATGACCGCAAGCGCTGACCCGGCGCGCGACCCCGGAATGAAACCATAACGAAAGGAGACATCATGCTGTTCCGACTGCGCGTATTGATCGCCGCTTCCCTGTTGCTCTTCGTGCAGGTGGCCGCCGCCGGCCAGACCGAACTCACCTGGTACGGGCACGCCGCCTTCAAACTGAAAACGCCCACCGGCAAGATCCTGCTCATCGATCCCTGGCTCACCAATCCTGCCAACAAAAACGGCAAGGAGGATCTCGCCAGGCTGGACAAGGTGGATCTGATCCTGGTCACCCACGGTCATTTCGACCATGTGGGCAACAGCGTGGAAATCGCCAAGAAGACGGGCGCCCGGCTGGTCTCCACCTTCGACCTGGGACGCGCCCTGGTGCAGTATGGCGGCTACCCCAAGGATCAGATGGGTTTCGACACCCAGGGCAACTTCGGCGGGACCCTCACCCTGCTCGATGGGGAAGTGAAGATCACCTTCATTCCCGCCGTGCACAGCTCCACGGTGATCCCGCCCGAGGGGAGCGCCGACAAGGACATCCACGACGGCGGCCATCCGGGCGGCTTCCTCATCGCCGTCCGGGGCGGCCCGACCTTCTACCACACCGGGGACACCGACGTGTTCTCCGACATGGCCCTGATCAGCCGCTTCGCCAAGGTGGATGTGATGCTCGCCTGCATCGGCGGCCACTTCACCATGGATCCGGAACGCGCCGCGCACGCCGTGCGGCTGGTGGGGCCGAAGACCGTGATCCCCATGCACTACGGCACCTTCCCCGTGCTCGCCGGCACGCCCGAGCAGCTGGCCACGGTGCTCAGGAAGCAGGGCTTTCGCGCCCGCGTGGAAGTCATGACGCCGGGCCAGACCCTGCGCTTCTGACCCGGTGCGCCTCGCCCCCTGGCTGCTTGGCCGACTGCTGGCACAACGGGCCTGGTGGGGTAACACCGGTCTTCTGGCGCTGGATGTCGCCGCTTTGGGGTTGGCCCATGACGCGGGTGGGCGCCCCGCCTGGCTCGCCGCTTTGGGCTTCGTGTGCGCCAGCGGCCTCGCTGCCTGGGCAGGCAACCTGCGGCGGGCGCGCCTGATCGATGACGTCCCCACCTCGCGCATCGCCTCCGCCGCCCAGGGCTACGTGGAACTGCAGGGACAGGCGCGCCAGTTCCCGGATCATCTGCTGCCCGCGCGCCTGAGCCAGACACCCTGTGTCTGGTACCGTTACCAGATCGAGACGCGCGACGCCGGCGGCAACTGGCGGGTGGAGGAATACGGCGAGGCCGACGACAGCTTCCTGCTTAAGGACGATTCCGGGCAATGCATCATCGATCCCGACGGCGCAGAGATCCTCACTTCGCGGCGCCGCAGCTGGACCGAATCGGACCATCGCTACACGGAATGGCTGCTGCTGCCGGGGGACACGCTCTACGCCATCGGCGAGTTCACCACCCTCGCCCACCCGGCCTCCCCCGCCGACCTGAAGGCCGACGTGGGCATCCTGCTCGCGCACTGGAAACGTGATCCGGCCGCCCTGCGCCAGCGCTTCGATGCCAACGGCGACGGGGAGATCGATCTGACGGAATGGGAGGCGGCGCGCACCGCAGCCCGGCAGGAAGTGGAAGCGCGCGAACGGGCGCGTCTGGCGGCCGGGCCCCTGCACCTCCTGCGCAAGCCGCGGGATGGACGACCGTTCCTGCTCTCCAACCTGGAACCGGAGCGGCTGGGGCGGCGCTACCGGCGCTGGGCCTTTGCGCATCTGGCGGTGTTTCTGGCCGCCTGCGCGGGCCTGGCGGGCTACCTCTGACTGCCTGAGCCAAACAGCCGGGGAAGGTCCACGTCCTGCTTCTCGGCGCTGG
>JBBFMG010000217.1:0-3769 GCA_037478575.1 Burkholderiales bacterium
ATCGCCTGGGACAACGAACACCCCTACAATTCCTCCTCCAACATCAACCCGAGTGCCAAAGGTGGTGGACTCATACACAGGCGTTTTTCACCCGGCGCGCCCGTGCTAGCATTCCGCCGATAACAAGAAACCACCCGGTCTGCACGTCCGATTCCCGGGGCGACGGAGGAGCATGGACCACAAACCCCACAACACCAGGGCGCGCGGGTTCGCACCCACGCATGCGCCGGACGGCAGGTAGCCTCGGCCATGCTGCGCCGCCTGTTCCATTCCCTGCGTTTCCGCCTGGTGGCGCTCACCGCCCTGGTGCAGCTCGCCATCGTCGGCCTGCTGCTCGCCAACGGTGTGCGTCTGGTGGACGACAGCCTCACCGCCCAGGCGCAGGCCCGCAACCGGGAGCTGCAACCCCTGTTGCGCGCCGCTCTGGCCGGCCCCCTGGCCCAGCGCGACTATGCCACCCTGCAGGAGATCCTGACCGAGCTGCAAAGCCGGGAGGGGCTGCCCTATCTCGTGCTGCTCGACAATCTGGGGCGCCTTGCCGCCTCGGCGGGCTGGGACCGCGCAAGCCCGCTGCCGCCGGTGGACGCCGAGACCAGCCTCGGCCAAAACGAGGTGTTCCACACCCGCATGTTCATTGCCGTTGCCGGCGTGGTGCATGGCGAACTGCGCTACGGCTTGTCCACGCGCCTGCTGAAGGACACGCAGCGCAAGCTGCTGCGCGACGGCGTCACCATCGCCCTGGCCGTGATGGTGTTGTCGCTGCTCCTGCTGGCCCTGCTGGGTTATTGGCTCACCCGCCCGCTGGCGCTGCTCACCCAGGCCAGCCAGCAAGTGGCTGCCGGCCACTTCGACATTCGGCTGCCGGTCCAGGGCCAGGACGAGGTGGCCAGCCTCACCCGCAGCTTCAACCAGATGTCGGCGGCGGTGCAAAGCCGCATGCAGGCACTGCGGGACAGCGAACGCCGGTTCCATGCCATCGCCGATTACACCTACGACTGGGAATCGTGGCTTGCGCCCGACGGCAAGCTGGTGTGGGTGAATCCCTCCGTGCGCCGCATCACCGGCTACACGCCGGAAGAAGTAATGGCGATGGCGGACTACCCCCTGCCTTTGCTTCCGCCCGAAGACCGCGAGACCGTCTATGCGGAATTCAAGCGCGCCATTGGCGGCACGTCCGGCGATAACTACGAACTGCGCATCCGGCGCAAAGAGGGCGGCGTGGTGTGGTGTTCCGCCGCCTGGCAGCCCATCTATGGCAGCCAGGGCGAGTACCTGGGCATCCGCATGGGCATCCGCGACATCTCGGAGCTCAAGGAATCCCAGTTCGTGCTGCAGGAGGCGATCGAGGAGCTGAAGCAGTCTGAGGACATCCAGCGCCGCCTGCTGGAACAGGCGCGCCAGGAACAGGCGCGTCTGGCCTCGCTGCTGTCGGCCATGAACATCGGCATCCTGTTCGAGAGTGCGGAGAACCGGGTGATCTACGTCAACGCCGCGTTCCGCCGCATCTGGCTGATCCGCGACGGCGTCGATCTCACCGGGCGGCTGACCACCGATGTGCTGGCCTATTCCGCCAACGTGCTGGCACGTCCCGATCATTTTTCCCGTCACGTGCTGGAGGTGACAGGCACCCACGAGGTGAGCGAAACCTTCGAGATCACCATGGCCGACGGCCGCGTGGTGACCCAGGTCTCCTACCCGGTGCGCGACGTGGAAGGCCGCTTCATCGGCCGCCTGTGGATCTACGAAGACGTGACCCGGGAGCGGCAGACCGCGGAACAGCTCATCTACCTGGCGGAGCGCGATTCCCTCACCGGCCTCTACAACCGTCACCGGTTCCAGGAGGAGCTGTCACGCATGATGGCCGACGTGGACCGGCGCAATTCCCACGGCGCGCTGCTCTTTTTCGATCTGGACGAATTCAAATACGTGAACGACACCTTCGGCCATCGTGCCGGGGATGCCATGCTGATCCGCGTGGCGGGCGAGGTGAGCGCCCTTATCCGGCGCAACGAGATTTTCGCCCGTCTGGGGGGCGACGAGTTCGCGGTGCTGCTGCCGGACGCGGGCGAGAAACAAGCCGCCATGCTGGGCGAGCGCATCGTGCGCGCCATCGCCCAGATTCCCTTCCGCTTCGAGGGGCAGAACATCCGCCTCACCACCAGCCTGGGCATTGCCCTCTATCCCGAGCATGCGGACAACGCGGAAGAGCTGATTGCCCACGCCGACACCGCCATGTACCAGGCCAAGGAAGCGGGCAAGAATGCCTGGCGGGTGTATCGCGCCGACCTCGACACCTCGCGCCAGATGCTGTCGCGCCTGACCTGGAACGAACGCATCGTCAATGCCCTGGAGAAGGGGCTGCTGCGCCTGCACTTCCAGGGTGTGTATGGCGCGCAGGACGGGCAGTTGTCCCATCTGGAAGTGCTGGTGCGTATGGTGGACGAGTCCGACCCCCAGCGCCTGATCATGCCCGGCCATTTCATCCCGGTGGCGGAGGCCAGCGGCAAGATCCTGGACATCGACCGGTGGGTGATTGCGGAAACGGTCCAGCTGTTGGCCCAGGCGCCGGAGGTGCCATCGCTGGCGGTGAACATCTCAGGCCGTTCCTTCGACGATCCGCTTCTGCCCCAGTTCATCAGCGAGACCCTGACCCGTCACGGCGTGGAACCCTACCGGCTGATGGTGGAACTCACGGAAACCGCGGCAGTGTCCGACCTGCACGATGCCCAGCGCTTCATCGAGGCGCTGCACGTGACCGGCTGCCGCATCTGCCTGGACGATTTCGGCAGCGGCTTTTCCTCGTTCGCCTACCTCAAGCACCTCAAGGCCGACATCCTCAAAATCGACGGCCTGTTCATCCGCGACCTGCCCAACGACTACGACAACCAGGTGTTCGTGAAGGCCATCGTGGACGTGGCGCGCGGCATGCGCAAGACCGTGATCGCGGAATACGTGGAGGACGCAGAGACCCTGGCCATGCTGCGCGGTTTCGGCGTGGACCTGGTGCAGGGCTATCACCTGGACATGCCCCGTGCCGACCATCCGGCGCTGTCCGGCACACACGCCTGAGGCGCAGAGGTTTTGCGCTATCATTCCGGCTTTGCAACCCGCGAGGAAATCCCCATGGCGAGAATGGTTCACTGCGTCAAGCTCGGACGCGAAGCGGAAGGGCTGGACTTCCCCCCCTATCCCGGCGAGCTGGGCAAGCGGATCTTCGAGAACGTGTCCAAGGAGGCGTGGCAGGGGTGGATCCGCCTGCAGACCATGCTGGTGAACGAAAACCGGCTCAATCTGGCCGATCCCCGGGCGCGCAAATACCTCATGGAGCAGATGGAAGCCTATTTCTTCGGCCCGGGGGCGGACATGCCGGCGGGCTACGTGCCGCCCCGGAGCAAATAGGCTGCCCTCCGGGGCCAGCCGCCCGTCATACTTCCGTCACACACCCTGCCTAGCATGGGGGGCCGCCCGGGGCACGGCGTCCCGGCGCATTGCCCGGACGTCCCGCCATGTCCCGCCCAACGCCCAGCGTCGAAAAAGCCCGCCAGGCGGTCGCACCGCCCCATGCTGGATTACGTCGTGCTGCGCGCGGCCACCGATCATTACCGGGAAATGGGTTTCCAGATCGCCATCGACGATCTCGGCGAAGGTTTCTCCAGCCTGCGGCTGTGATCGGAGCTGCGCCCGGCCTTCGTCAAGGTGGAGCGCCACTTCGTGGAAGGTGTCAACCGGGACCCGGTGAAACACAAGTTTCTGGAATCCATCCAGCGCA
>JBBFMG010000218.1:0-3721 GCA_037478575.1 Burkholderiales bacterium
GAGTTCGGCCATGCGCCGGGGCGGGTTCACGCCCGCCGGCTTGAGCACGCGCCGAACTCACCGTGGCCATCCTGCAGCTGGTGGCTTCCCGGCGCGGCATCGCCGTGTTGCCCCGCTGGGCGGTGGCTGGCTATCTGGAGCGGGGCTATGTCATGGCGCGGCCCGTGGGGCCACGCGGCCTGTGGGGGCGACTCTACGCGGCGGTGCGGGCGCGGGAGCGGGCACTCCACGCGGACTTTGCCCTGCTGCTGGTGGAGACCGCGCGGCGCGACCTCCAGGGGCTGGCCGACTGAGTAACCGTGTTGAAAGGCAAGAGGGCCGTCAGGAACGGTGGAATTTGAGTACCTTGGCAGGTCCCTCGTGTCGGTTCCTGCGCGCGAGTTGTTCCAGGGCGAGGTGGAATTCCCGCGGCAGGCGTTTCATGGTCTCCCGTCCCTTTTCCTGGTAGAAGACGCGGTCGTAGGGCACCGGGTCCTCCAGCGACTGGCGCACGTGGGGATCGAAGCGCTGCCAGGCGAGCTCGATCTGGCGCGCGCCTTCGCGGTCCACGAAGATGATCTCCTCGTGATCGATCACTGCCAGATACTGCATGCTGCGGATGGGCACGAACACGCAACCCTGGGGACTCCGGGCGAGGAGCAGGCGGGTGAGGTTGTAGGTGGCCGCGGGCAGGCGGGATGGCTCCCGGGCAAGTTCGTCGCCCCGCCAGAAGGATTCCTCCATGGCCCCTCCTATTCCGCGAACTCCAGCCGGTCCTGCAGTGCGGCGACGGCCTCCGCCGCGCAGATTTCGTCCTTGTCGCCGCCGGGCGCGCCGGACACCCCCACCGCGCCCAGCAGGACGCCCGCCGCCCGGATGGGGACGGCCCCCTCCAGCATGAGCAGCTCGCTTACACTGTTGATCTCGGGTCGAATGTCCTGGCGTGCCCGGCGGAATTCGGAGCCGCTGGCGCCGGACAGGGTGACCGCGTTGGCCTTGCGCCGGGCAAGTTCCATGGTGAAGCGGCTGGCGCGGCTGTCACGCAACACGACCTGGACATTGCCGTCCCGGTCCACCACCACCGCGCTCACGTTGTAGCCACGGCTGCGGCAGGCGTTGACGGCCTGCTGGGCGATGTCGCGCGCCAGTTCCAGGGACATGCGCGGGACCCTGTCCACATCGCCGGCCATGGCGGGCAGGGTGGCGGCCAGCGCGAGCCCGGCCAGGAGCTGCCGGAGAAGGGGCCGCCGCAGAAGGGGTGGCAGGATGCTAAAAGACATGGATCGGCCTCCAGGCTGTGCAGCTTGTGGGGGAACGGGGTCTCGCCTATTGTGGGTAAAGCCCCGGCGTTTTTCCAGTCAACCCGTGAAGGAGGTGCCCATGGCCCGCATCCGTCTTGCCACGCCGTTCGACCTGCCTGCCTTCAGCGACCTGCTGCAGGCCTTCCAGCCTCCCGTGGCGGAGGGGGAACAAGCCCTCGGCCACATCGACATGGACGTGCTGGAGACACCCGAGGCCTTCGTGATCGATGCGGAGCTGCCCGGGGTCGCCAGGGAGGCGATCCAAGTCAAGCTGGAGGGCAACCGGGTGGAAATCAGCGCCCAGGCCCGTCCCCGCGCCATCCGTGAGGGCGAGCGCATGCTTTGCCGGGAGCGGCACGAGGGCCTGTTCCACCGCAGCTTCGCCCTGCCCCACGACATCGACGTGGAGCGCGCCAGCGCCCGTTTCGCCGACGGGGTGCTGGAACTCACCCTGCCCAAGAAACAGGGCGGGCGGCGCGAACTGCCGATCGCCTGAGACGGCTGCGCTTCAGCGTGACGGGGGGTGCCAGCCCAGGGCGGCGGAAATGGCGTTAGCCGTTTCCCTTACCCGCTGCGCCCAGTTGCGGTCGAAGCGTTCCGCCGGCGCGGAAATGGACAGGCCCGCCACCAGCCGGCCGTCCGCATCCCGGATGCCCGCGCCGATGCAGCATACCCCCTTCTCTGCTTCCTCGTTGTCGAAGGCGATGTGCTTCTTGCGCACCCTGGCGAGTTCCTCCAGCAGGGCCTCCTCGCTGGTCAGGGTGTGGGGGGTGTAGGCGGGCAGGCCCGTGCGGCGGGCGTAGGCCCGCGCTTCCTCATCACCCCCCTCGGCCAGGAAGATCTTGCCCACCGCGGTGATGTGCAGGGGCGCGCGGGCGCCCACCACCTGCACCACCCGCATCATGGCGCGGCCGCTGGCGGTGCGCTCCACGTAAACCATTTCGTCCCCCTCGCGCAGGCTGAGATTGACCGTCTCGCCCAGTTCCTGGTGCAGCTGCTGCATGTAGGGCAGGGCCTCGCGCCGGATGTCCAGCCGCGCCTTCACCAGATTGCCCAACTCCAGCAGCTTGAGCCCCAGGCGGTAGGTGCCGGGCTCCTGCTTGGCGACCAGACCCTTTTCCACCATCACGTTGAGGATGCGGTGGGCGCTGGAGGGATGCAGTCCGGTGAGCGTGGCCAGCTGCTTGAGACTGACCGGCTGGGTGTGGGCGGCCAGCACCTGGAGCAGGTTCATCATGCGGTCGATCACCTGGATGGAGGACTTGCCTTCGCGTTCACTCATGGCCGTCATGGGGAATTTCGGATTGCGAAATCTTATTGCAAAAATTTTCCCCGGCCAAGGGCGTTTTCATTACACTGGCTGTCACCGTGCTCCAGGTGTCGCCGTGCGTGTCGGTCTGTTCGTTACCTGTCTCGTGGATCTGATGCGGCCGTCCGTGGGCTTCGCTGCCCTGCGCCTGCTGGAGGCGGCCGGCTGCCAGGTGGTGGTGCCGCCCGGGCAGACCTGCTGCGGCCAGCCCGGCTACAACAGCGGTGACTACGAGGCGGCGCGCCGCCTGGCGCTGCGCTGGGCGGAAGACTTCGCCGATTGCGACTACGTGGTGGCGCCCTCCGGCTCCTGTGCCGGCATGATGCGCGTGCACTACCCGCGTCTGTTCCCGCCCGGCAGCGCCGACGGCGCGCGGGTGGCCGACCTGGCTGCCCGCACCTGGGAGCTCACCGCCTTCCTGGTCGAGGTGCTGCACTTTGACCAGCCGCCCGGCCGCTGGCGCGGCACCATCACCTATCACGATTCCTGTTCCGGGCTGCGCGAACTGGGCGTGAAGGCCCAGCCACGCAGCCTGCTCGCGCGCCTGCCCGGCCTGGTGCTCCGGGAAATGGAAAACTGCGAGACCTGCTGTGGCTTCGGCGGCACCTTCTCGGTGAAGTTCGGCGAGATTTCCGCGCGCATGGCCGAAAACAAGTGCGCGGCGATACAGGCCAGTGGGGCGGACGCCGTGGTGGGGGGTGATCTGGGCTGTCTGCTCAACATCGAAGGCCGCCTGCGGCGCCGGGGCGACAGCGGGACGCAGGTGCTGCACGTGGCGGAAGTGCTGGCCGGCGAGCAGGGAGTGGTGCCATGCAGGTGAAGGCCCTCCAGTTCGTGCGCAACGCCCACGAGGCGCTCGCCAACGAGCGGCTGCAGCAGGCGCTGCGCCGTACCGAATCCCGCTTCGTGCAGGGGCGCGCGCAGGCGCTGCGCGAGCTCGACGATCCGGAGGCGGTGCGCGCCCACGCCGCGGCCATCCGCGACCGGGTGCTGTCCCAGCTCGACCTCTGGCTGGAACGCTTCGAGCAGGAGGCCACCGCCCGCGGCGCCGTGGTGCACTGGGCGGAGGATGCGGCCGAGGCGCAGCGAATCGTGTGCGACATCGCCCGCCGCCATGGCGTGAAGAAGGCGG
>JBBFMG010000219.1:0-3717 GCA_037478575.1 Burkholderiales bacterium
GACCGCGGGTGCCTGGGCAGCGAGCGCACCGCCGCCGGTTTTTTCATGGTGGTACTTGCCCAGTCCCAGGCTTGAGGGCCCGAGCCGCGCGTACTTCACCATCAGATAGAGCTCGATCACCAAAAGCACCGTGTAAAAGCCGATGAAGCCGGCCAGCGAGCCGTAGAGGGCGCCTGGCGTGAGATTGGACACGGACAGATGGGTGGGCAGCACGCCGTAGATGGTCCACGGCTGGCGGCCGTATTCCGCGACGAACCAGCCCAGCTCGGCGGCGATCCAGGGCATGGGGATGAACCACAGCGCCCACTTGAGCAGCCAGGTCTTGCTGAGGAAGGTGCCCTTGACCGAGTAGTAGAGGGCCAGGGTGAACAGGACGAGGAAGGCAAAGCCCAGCGCCACCATGAGGCGGAAGCTCCAGAACAGCGGCGCGACGCGCGGGATGGTGTCGTCCACGGCCTGCTCGATCATCTGCGGCGTGGCCTTGGAGACATCCGGCGTGTATTTCTTGAGCAGGAGCCCAAAGCCCAGGTCGTCCTTGTGCGCTTCGAACAGGGCCAGCGCCTCCTTGTCGTTCCGGTCGCGCCGCAGCCGCTCCAGGGCTCCCACGGCGACGATGCCGCGCTCGATACGTCCCCTGTTCTTCTCCTTGATCTCGTCGATGCCCGGCAGGGTCTGGGTGACCGAGCGCGTGCCGATCAGGCCAAGCAGATACGGAATCTTGATCTCGTAGTGGTTGCGCTGGGCTTCCTGGTCGGGGAGCGCGAACAGCACGAAGGGCGCCGGCGCGGGCTCGGTCTTCCACATGGCCTCGATGGCCGCCATCTTGGTCTGCTGCGCCTCGCCCACGGTGTAGCCGGATTCGTCACCCAGCACGATCACCGACAGCGCCGAGGCGAAGCCGAAGCCGGCGGCGATGCGGAAGGAGCGGCGCGCGAATTCCAGGTCGCGGCCCTTGAGCAGGTACCAGCTGCTGATGCCCAGCACGAACAGGGAGGCGGTGACATAGCCGGCGGAAACCGTGTGCACGAACTTGGCCTGGGCATCCGGGTTGAACACCACGGCCCAGAAGTTGGTCATCTCCATGCGCATGGTGGTGAAGGAGAATTCCGCCCCCACCGGGTTCTGCATCCAGCCGTTGGCGATCAAAATCCACAGCGCGGAGAGATTGGAGCCCACCGCCATCAGCACCGTCACCAGGAAGTGCTGCCACTTGTTGAGGCGGTCCCAGCCGAAGAAGAACAGGCCGATGAAGGTGGATTCGAGGAAGAAGGCCATCAGGCCCTCGATGGCCAGCGGCGCGCCGAAGATGTCGCCCACGTAGTGGGAGTAGTAGGCCCAGTTGGTGCCGAACTGGAATTCCATGGTGATACCGGTGGTCACGCCGAGGGCAAAATTGATGCCGAACAGCTTGCCCCAGAACTTCACCATGTCCTTGTACACCGGGCGCCCGGTGATGACATAGGTGAGTTCCATGATCACCAGAATGAACGCCAGCCCCAGGGTGAGGGGCACGAACAGGAAGTGATACAGCGCCGTGACGGCGAACTGCAGGCGCGACAGATCGACGAGTTCTTCGGTCAGCATGGGTGCTCCTTATTGCGCAGGCTGGGAAGCGATATGGCGGGCGACGGCCTCGGCGCCGGGTTGCGGCGGGCCGCCGCTGAAAAACGCCCAATAGAGTCCGGCGATGAAGGCAAGCTTCACCACCAGGGCGACAGCGATTTCCAGAACCAGGGGATTGCGGGGAATCTTCATGGGCACCTCCTTCGCTCGGACTGACATTGCAATGACCGTGCCAGGTCCAGCCACGGTCACGGGCGAAGTATAGAGTGCTGCGAAATCAGTGACTTGCGACTTATCGCCGCAGGGGGGGGAGAAAGGCAAACTGTCTTTCCTGTCAGCCATCTACTTTACAACTGCCGTATCCGGCAGTAAGGTGGCGGCATGCGCGCGCTGCAGGAACTCATCAGCTTTCTGGAAAGCCAGCCCGATCCCCAGATCGTGATGGATGCGGATTACCGCATCGTGGCGGCCAACGCGGCCTATCGCCGCCAGTTCGGACAGGGCGAGGTGGTGGGCAAAACCTGCTACGCGGTATCCCACGGCTACAGCCGGCCGTGCGACGAGTGCGGCGAGTCCTGCCCCCTGGCTGCCAGTCGCGCCAGCGGCGAGCCGGTGCGGGTGCTGCACCTGCACCACACGCCCCGGGGCGAGGAACACGTGGATGTGCTGCTCACACCGGTGCGGGACGCGCGCGGTCACATCACCCATTTCGTGGAGCGCATGCAGGTGGTGCGCGAAGCGAGCAGCCTGCCGGCGCAACGCGGGCTGGTGGGCAAGTCGCCCGCCTTCAACCGCATGCTGGAGCTGGTGCGGCGGGTGGCGCCCTCGGACACCACCGCCCTGCTGCTGGGGGAATCGGGTACCGGCAAGGAACTGGTGGCCCAGGCCATCCACGAACAGAGCCCGCGTCGCAACGGCCCCTTCGTGGTGGTGGAATGTTCGGGCCTCACCGAGACCCTGTTCGAGAGCGAACTGTTCGGCTACGAGAAGGGCGCCTTCACCGGCGCCAGCCAGCGCAAGATTGGCCTGGTGGAAGCCGCCGCCGGCGGCACCCTGTTCCTGGACGAGGTGGGCGACATTCCCCTGGCGCTGCAGGTGAAGCTGCTCAGGCTGCTGGAGACCGGCACCTTCCGGCGTGTGGGCGGCGTGGAAACCCTGCGTGCCGATTTCCGTCTGGTGGCCGCCACCCACCGGGAACTCAACGCCATGGTGGAGCGTGGTGCCTTCCGCATTGATCTCTACTACCGCCTGAGCGTCTTCCCCATCTTGCTGCCGCCCCTGCGGGAACGGCGCGAGGACATCCTACTCCTCGCCGAGACACTGGCCACACGGCTCGCTCCCGGGCGCAGGCTCACCATGAGCGCGGGTTTCCGGGAACGGCTGCTCGCCCACGACTTTCCGGGCAATGTGCGCGAGCTGCGCAACCTCATGGAACGCGCCCTGCTCATGGCCGACGGCGACACCCTGCTGCCGGAACACCTCCCGCCGGAGGTGGGCGCCCATCCGCCGCCGGCGCCGCTGGTGGACGAGATCGTGCCCCTCGCGACGGCCGAGCTGCGCTATCTGCAATGGGCGCTGGCGCACCACGACGGCGACCGCAAATCCCTGGCCCGGAAACTGGGCATCAGCGAGCGCACGCTCTATCGCAAGCTGGCAGGGTAGTACTGGCTCAGCGGAAATCCCGCGACCGCGCCTCCAGCTGCCCCAGCAGTTCGCTGTAATCCACCAGCCGCCCGGCGATGAGGTGCACCACCTCGCCCTGCCGTTCCAGCCGGCCATGGACGGCGAGCAGGCTCGACTGCATGAGCTCGCGCCGCTGCCTTTCCGCCACGGTTTTCCACACCACCACGTTCACGTGGCCGGTCTCGTCTTCCAGCGTGACGAAGATCACGCCGCTGGCGGTGTCCGGCCGCTGGCGGTTGATGACCAGTCCTACGGCGCGCGCGAGCCTGCCGTCCGGCAGCCGGCGAATCTGTTCCGCGGTGAGCATGCGCCGCCCGTCGAAGAAAGGCCGCAGCAGGGCCAGGGGGTGGCGGCCCAGGGTGAGGCCGAGGCTTCCGTAGTCGGCCACCAGGTCCTCGGCCTCGCTGGGCGGCGGAAAGGCCACCGGCGCTTCCGCCCGGGCCACCTCGCGAAACAGGGGCGGCCGCTCCT
>JBBFMG010000220.1:0-3660 GCA_037478575.1 Burkholderiales bacterium
GTGGAGTTGGAGCTGCCGCTCCGTGGGACTTTGGGTGGCACGTTTGCATACTTCACGTATCTTCTCCCACAGGCCGTTGGGCGGCCGCCAGGCGGGGACGTTTTGCTCATCTTTTTTGTCCAACGAGCGCAGATTGCTCCCCATGATGCCCGGCACGAACACGATGGGGATGACGTGCCGGGGTGGGGCGACGCACAGGGCCCGCTGGCAAAAGTCCTCCGGGCTTAGGGTGGAGTGGAATTGCGGATTGCCCCGCTCATCGAAGCACAGCGCCACACGCCGGGTGGCAGAGGGGTTGACTGCTCCCATGTGGCCTCCTGCCTATGCAGAACGCATACAGTAGCCATGACGAAGACATAGACGGCAAGGGGCAAAGCCCACTGGTCTGCCACGGGCCCCTGTCTGTTGGGAGCGGGTTCACGCGGCGCTGCCGGCCAAGGGGAAAGGTGCTGGATGCGAGACGCGCCTGCTGTGGCCGAGTGTCGCCGGCGTGGTGGCGCCCCACTCGGCGGTGAGGAGGGGGACGGGCTCGATGGTCACCGAGTGGCCGGAAGACAGCAGGCACACCATGCCTTCCTGAATGGTGCAGGTAAGATCCAGATTGCGTTGGGCGAGTTGCGCCAAAGCCTCGCTTTGCTGGGGCTCGATCTTGAGCACGCTCAGGTTGGGAAGCCTTGTTAGATTCTCCCGTTGCCGCTGCCACCACTGGTCCGCGCCGCGCCCATAGGCCAGAACCACCACATGTTCCGCCCTGCGGCAGGCCTTGCGCACGGCGCGCGCCTCGGGCAGGCCCACGTCGATCCAAAGTTCCAGGCGACCTGCGGCGTCTTCCTGCCGCAGCGCGGGTTCGTCTTCCACGCACAGCCCGCGGCCAAAGCTGAGGGTATCGCTGGCATAGAGCACGAAGGCCAGCAGCCGCACCATCATGCGCTCCAGGGTTTCCGACGGATGCCGCGCCAGGATCAGGCGGTGGCTGTGGTAGTAGCCGGCGTCCATGTCGGCGATCTTCACGTTGATTTTGTAGAGGGTGGCGTCCACGGCGATGGGGGGGACCTGTGTGGGAAAGGATGCTACGCGGACTGTAGCACCTTGCCCGGGATGAAACAGCGGGGGGCGGTGCTTTGCCCTATCATAGGGGCCCCCATGGAAGAAGGAGAGACCCCATGAGCTTCACCGTCTATCAGGTGACCGTTCCGCCCCTGGTGCGCATGCTCAACAATCTGGCTGCCATCCTGGAAAAGGCCGCCGCCCATTGCGATGCTCAAGGCATCGATCCCGAGGCGCTGCTGCACTTCCGTCTTTACCCGGACATGTTCCATTTCACCAAACAGGTACAGGTGGCCTGCGACCATGCCAAGAATGCTGCCGCCCGTCTCACTGGCGTGGAGGCGCCGGCCTTTGCGAACGACGAACGGAGCTTCGCCGATCTGGTGACGCGGGTGCGCAAGACCGCGGACTGGCTGGGGACCCTTCGCCCGGAACAGTTCGAGGGCGCGCAGGCACGGGACGTGGTGATCCGCCGCGGCGAGACCGTGGTCACCTACCGGGGGGACGATTACCTGCTCAATCGTGCCCTGCCCAATTTCTATTTCCATGTCACCACTGCCTACGACATCCTGCGCCACAACGGCGTGCCCCTGGGCAAGCGCGATTATCTGGGGCAGGGCTGACGGGGTGCCGCGAGCAGCCGGCCACGGGTGGGACTCACGCGCTGAATCATCATGGTCTTCAGCTTCAGGAGCTGGCGGCGCAGGCAGGTGCTGAAGCGCCATCCTCTGCCGGAGGAACTCTGGCAGGCGGCCGTCGCCAACATGCCCCTGCTTGCCGGCATGAGCGAGAGCGAACTCGCGCGGCTGCGCGAGTGGGTGACCCTGTTTCTGCGCGAGAAGGTGATCACCGCCGCGGGTGGACTTCTGCTCACGGATGCCATGCGGCTGCACATTGCCATCCAGGCCTGTCTGCTCATCCTCAACCTCGATCTGGATTACTACCGGGACTGGGTGGAAGTCATCGTCTATCCGGACGAGTTCGTGCCGGAATACGAATACACGGACGAAGACGGCCTGGTGCACCACGTGCGCGAGCCCATGAGCGGCGAGGCGTGGCTCAGCGGGCCGGTGATCCTGTCCTGGCAGGATGTGGCCGGAATCCCGGATGTACCGGGCTACAACGTGGTCATCCACGAGTTCGCCCACAAGCTGGACATGCTCAATGGCGAGCCCAACGGTTTCCCGCCGCTGCACCGTGACATGAGCCGGACGGCGTGGAGCCAAGCCTTTGGCGCGGCCTACCAGGACTTCTGCCGGCGGGTGGCGGCGGAAGAGGGCATCCCCATCGACCCCTACGCGGCGGAAACGCCGGGCGAATTCTTCGCGGTGCTGAGCGAGGTCTTTTTCGAAACGCCGGAGGTTCTGTTGCAGATCTATCCGGCAGTGTACGAGCAGCTTGCGTGCTTCTACCGCCAGGATCCTGCGGCTCGGCGTGGGCTCACGACGCCTTCTCGAATTTCAGCGACACCGAGTTGATGCAGTAGCGCAGGCCGGTGGGCGGCGGGCCGTCTTCGAACACGTGGCCGAGATGGGCGCCGCAGCGGCTGCAGGTGACTTCCGTGCGCACCATGCCGTGGCTGTAGTCGGTCTCGGTGGCGATGCTGTCCGGGGAAATGGGCGCCCAGTAGCTGGGCCAGCCGGTGCCGGAATCGAACTTGGTCTCCGAGCTGAACAGGGGCTCGCCGCAGCAGGCGCAGCGGTAAATGCCGGTTTCGTGATGATCCCAGTAGGCGCCGGTGAAGGCACGCTCGGTGCCCTTCTCCCGGCATACACGATACTGTTCCGGCGTGAGCTGGGCGCGCCATTCCTCCGGGGTCTTGCGGATTTTCTC
The DNA here is from genome assembly GCA_037478575.1 of Burkholderiales bacterium. Taxonomy (GTDB): domain Bacteria; phylum Pseudomonadota; class Gammaproteobacteria; order Burkholderiales; family Thiobacteraceae; genus Thiobacter. The sequence continues at coordinate 2,881 of JBBFMG010000220.1, forward strand.
GCTCATGGCTTTCCTCCTTGGCAGGCTCTATGGTAGCCGAAGCCGTACGGCGCGGCGCCATCAGACAACCACCCGCGGCCGCTGGAGATGGACGTAGGCGGGCAGGGTTTGCAGGCGGGTGTCGGCCAGCGCCGCGCCCACCGTGAAGTGATAGAGATCCTGAAGGACGCGGCCCTCGATGCCCAGCAGTTCGTGCGTGGCGTCGTCGAAGAAGCAGCCGATCCCCGTGCCCTGCAGTCCCGTCGCTTCCGCGGCCAGGTAAAGCACCTGGCCGATCATGCCCGCTTCCCAGTGGAGCTGCCGGTACACCCAGGGACCTTCCGCCAGTGGGCTTTCGAATTCCGCCAGCATGGCCACGGCGAAGGCGCTGTCTGCGGCAATGTCCTGATGGCAGGAGAGGATCTGCGCTGCGCCGCGCGCATCCCCGCTCTGCAGCCGATACAGGGGCAGGTGGGCGGGCCAGTCTTCGGCGCGCTGCCAGGCGAAGGCCGGTGACAGGGCCGCGCGTAGTTTGGTTTCCGCCCCAGCCCGTCGGGGAAGGAGATAAAGGCCCGGCGCGAGTCCCTCCACCCGGTGCACGAACAAAACCAGATGCACCCGGGGCGCCCAACCGAGGGCATCGAAGGGCGCCAGGCCCGCGCGGGGCAGGGTCAAATCCAGCATGCGGCAGAAGGCTTCGCGGGAGATGGCCGTGACGCCGTCGAAGGCCTGGGCGCTCCGGCGCCGGCGGATGAGCCGGGCGGCAGGCGCGTCGGGCCCTTCGGGCGCGGGGCGGAGCAG
>JBBFMG010000221.1:0-3654 GCA_037478575.1 Burkholderiales bacterium
GGTGATCCCGATGGCGAGGCCCATGTCGAGATAGCGCTCGAGCTCGGGCTGCGTTCCGGTGAAGCAGTGCGCGACGCCGCCCGCGAGGCGAGGCAGGTGCTCGCGCAGGATTGCGACGAAGTCATCGTGCGCATCGCGCTGGTGGCCTCGGAGGCGGAGTGCCGCGAGGCCGCGAGGCGCATCAGGGAATTCGTGAAAGGCCTTTGAAGTGACGGCGCACTGGCCGCCAGGAAAACCCGGTCAATGGCTGTGACCTTTGCGTCTTCGCCCTAAAAAATCGCCAACTGAAAGGATCCTCCATCATGCAGGAACTGCAAAACATCATCGACGAAGCCTTCGAGCGCCGCGCCGACATCACGCCGCGCACGGTGGATGCCAAGACCAAGGAAGCGGTGAACACCGTGATCGACCATCTCGACCGTGGCACCCTGCGCGTGGCCGAGAAAATCGATGGCCAGTGGGTCACCCACCAGTGGATCAAGAAGGCAGTGCTGCTGTCCTTCCGCATGGAAGACAACTTCTTCATCAAGGGCGGCTTTACCAACTACTTCGACAAGATTCCCTCCAAGTTCGCCGATTACAACTCCCGGGATTTTCGCGAGGGAGGCTTCCGCGTGGTACCGCCCGCCGCTGCGCGGCGCGGCGCCTACATCGCCAAGAACGTGGTGCTCATGCCGTCTTACGTGAACATCGGCGCCTACGTGGACGAAGGCACCATGGTGGACACCTGGGCCACGGTGGGCTCCTGTGCCCAGATCGGCAAAAACGTCCATCTGTCGGGCGGTGTCGGCATCGGTGGCGTGCTGGAACCGGTGCAGGCCAACCCGACCATCATCGGCGACAACTGTTTCATCGGTGCGCGCTCGGAGATCGTCGAAGGCGTGGTGGTGGAAGACAACTGCGTCATTTCCATGGGCGTCTACATCGGCCAGAGCACCAAGATCTACGACCGCGAGACCGGTGAGATCCACTACGGGCGCGTGCCCGCCGGCTCGGTGGTGGTCTCCGGCAGCCTGCCTTCCAAGGATGGCAAGTACAGCCTGTACTGCGCCGTGATCGTGAAGAAGGTGGACGAGAAGACCCGCAGCAAGGTGGGCATCAACGAGCTGCTGCGGGGCGTCTGAAAGCGAAAGCCCTCCCCTGGATCAGCGCCTGCAATCCCCAGGAGTTTTTCCGTCATGAAACTGTATGGCATTCCCAACTGCGACACGGTGAAGAAGGCCCGCGCCTGGCTGGAGGCCCACGGCATTCCCTATGAATTCCACGACTGGAAGAAAAACGGCGTGGATGCCGAGCTGCTTGCGCGCTGGATGGACGCCGTGGGCTGGGAGCAGGTGGTGAACCGCAACGGCATCACCTGGCGCAAACTGCCGGAAGCGGAAAAGGCCCGGGTCAGGGACAAGACTTCCGCCCTCGCCTTCCTCCAGGAAAAACCCAGCGCCATCCGCCGGCCGGCATTCGAACATGAGGGCAAGCTGGTGCTTGGCTTCGACCCCGACACCTACGCCCAGGTGTTCGGCAAATGAGTTCTCCCACCCAGGCGCTGGCGGAGGCCCTGATCCGCCGTCCGTCGGTCACGCCGGACGATGCCGGCTGTCAGGATCTGCTGGCCGAGCGCCTCGCCCCTCTGGGCTTTAAGATCGAGCGCCTGCGCTTCGGACAGGTGGACAATCTCTGGGCGCGGCGCGGCGACAGCCATCCGGTCCTGTGCTTCGCCGGTCATACCGATGTCGTGCCACCGGGGCCACGCGAAGCGTGGCGCAGCGATCCCTTTACCCCCACCGTGCGGGAAGGCTGCCTCTATGGCCGCGGCGCGGCGGACATGAAAACTTCCCTGGCCGCCTTCGTCACCGCCATCGAACGCTTTCTCGAGGTGCATCCGGATCATGCCGGGTCCATCGCCCTGCTCATCACTTCGGACGAGGAAGGCGTGGCGGTGGACGGCACGGTGAAGGTGGTGGAAACACTCGCCGCCCGGGGCGAGAGGCTGGACTACTGCGTGGTGGGGGAACCCACGGCGGTGAACCGCACCGGCGACATGATCAAGAACGGCCGCCGCGGTTCCCTCTCCGGTCGGCTGGTGGTGAAAGGCGTGCAGGGCCACGTGGCCTATCCCCAGCTCGCGAAGAATCCCATTCATCTCGTGGCGCCCGCCATCGCCGAACTGGCGGCCACGGAGTGGGACCGGGGCAACGAATACTTCCCGCCCACCACCTTCCAGATTTCCAACATCCACGGCGGCACGGGTGCCACCAACGTGATTCCCGGCAGTGTGGAAATCCTGTTCAACTTCCGCTTTTCCACTGCCAGCACCGTGGAGAGCCTGCAGCAGCGCGTGCAGGCCATTCTCGACCGCCACGGGCTGGCGTACGAGCTGGCCTGGGAGTGTTCGGGGGAGCCCTTTCTCACGCCCCGGGGCGAGCTGGTGGCGGCGGTAACGGAGGCCATCCGCGCGGTAACGGGACTGGAACCGGAACTGTCCACCACCGGCGGCACTTCGGACGGCCGTTTCATTGCCCGCATTTGTCCCCAGGTGGTGGAGGTGGGACCGCCCAACGCCACCATTCACAAGGTGGATGAATGCGTGGCGCTGGCGGATATCGAGCCGCTCAGCGCCATTTACACGGGCATTCTGGAGCGTCTGCTGTGCCGGTGAAGGCGCTGTTCGCCCAGGCGCGCAGGCAGCTCGTCACCGTGCGCGACCTGCTGCGCTTCGCGGTGAGCCGGTTCAACGAGGCCGGGCTGTTCTTCGGCCACGGCACCAGCAACGCCCACGACGAAGCCGCCTATCTCATCCTGCACACCCTGCACCTGCCGCTGGACCAGCTCGAGCCCTACCTGGACGCGCGCCTGCTGCCCGCCGAGGTGGAGGCGGTGCTGCGCATCGTCGAACAGCGCATCACCACCCGCAAGCCGGCGGCCTATCTTACCCACGAGGCGTGGCTTGGGCCCTACCGGTTCTACGTGGACGAACGGGTGATCGTGCCCCGGTCCTTCATCGCCGAGCTGCTGCAGGAAGGCCTGGCGCCCTGGGTGGACGATCCCCAGTCAGTGGAATCGGCGCTGGATCTGTGCACCGGCTCCGGCTGCCTGGCCATCCTGCTCGCGGAAACCTTTCCCCGGGCCAGGGTGGATGCGGCGGATGTCTCGCCGGAAGCGCTGGAAGTGGCGGAACGCAACGTCGCCGATTACGGGCTGGCTCAGCGCGTGAGCCTGATCCGGTCGGATCTCTTCAAGAACCTGAAGGGACGGCGCTACGACGTGATCGTCAGCAATCCACCCTACGTGGATGCGGCCGCCATGCAGGCGCTGCCTGCGGAATACCGGGCAGAGCCGCGCCTGGCCCTGGCCAGCGGCGAGGACGGCCTGGACCACGTGCGGGTGATCCTCAAACAGGCTTACCAGCACCTCAACCCGGGCGGGCTGTTGATCGTCGAGGTGGGCCACAACCGGGCGCGGCTGGAACAGGCCTTCCCCAGTCTGCCGTTCACCTGGCTTGAGGCGGGCGGGAGCGACGACTACGTCTTCCTGCTCACCCGCGAACAGTTGCGCGGACACCCTTGAGCATTGCGTAAAGTGTCAAGTCCCGGACGATCATATGGCCGCTTGTGAAACAGATGTGGATGCGTGCGATGCCATTCCTTCATGGCTTGC
>JBBFMG010000222.1:0-3643 GCA_037478575.1 Burkholderiales bacterium
GGGGCCATGGAGGCGGTCCTGCTGCGCGACGGCTTCCTCACCGAGGGCGCGGCGAGCAACATCTTCGTGGTCAGCCAGGGTGCGCTCCATGCGCCGCCCAAGGATCATCTCATGCTGCCCGGCATTACCTACGACGTAGTGGTGGAACTCGCCCGGCAGGACGGCATTCCGGTGCACATCCGCCGCATTCCCGAGGTCGAGGTGCGTAACGCCGACGAGCTGTGGCTCACCTCCTCCACGCGCGAGGTCCTCCCCATCACCCGGCTCGACGGCAGGCCCGTGGCAGACGGCCGGCCCGGGCCCCTGTTTCGGCGCATGGATGCTCTCTACCAGGCCTACAAGGCCACCACCATGCGGGGTGAATAGGCATGGACGCGGACAAAGATCTCATGGAATTTCCCATGAGCTTCCCCATCAAGATCATGGGCGAGGCGCAAGCGGGTTTTGCCCAGAGCGTCGTGGACATCGTGTTGCGCCACGCGCCGGATTACGACGTGGCCAGCACGGAGATGCGGCCCTCCCGCGCCGGCCGCTATCTGAGCCTCACCTGCACCATTCGCGCCACCTCCCGGGCCCAGCTCGATGCGCTCTACACCGAGCTCACCCGCCACCCCCTGGTGAAGGTGGTGCTTTGAGCCTGTGACATCCCAAGCCGATCAACGGCAGATGCCAGTCCTCGTGGTGCGGCGGCTGGGGCGGGTGGCCTACGAGCCCACCTGGCGCGCCATGCAGGCCTTCACCGCGGCGCGGGGACCGGAGACACCGGACGAGCTCTGGCTGCTGGAACACCCGCCGGTCTATACCCTGGGGCTTGCCGGCCGGCGCGAACACATCCTGCGAGTCACGGACATTCCCATCGTTGCCATCGACCGTGGCGGCCAGGTCACCTATCACGGACCCGGCCAGATCGTGGCCTATCTCCTGCTGGACCTGAAGCGTCGCGGCTACGGCGTGCGGGAACTGGTCACCCGCATGGAACAGGCGGTCATCGACCTGCTTGCCGGCTATGGCATCGAAGGCCGACGCCGCGACAGGGCGCCGGGCGTTTATGTGGCCGGTAAAAAAATCGCCGCGCTGGGCCTGCGCATCCGGCACGGCATGAGCTACCACGGCCTGGCACTCAACGTGGACATGGATCTCGCCCCCTTCACCCATATCAACCCGTGCGGTTACCAGGGCTTGGAGGTCACCCAACTCGCCGACCTGGGCGTGACCGAATCCCCGGATCAGGTGGCAGAGCGTCTCCGCCTACATCTGGAAAAGGCGCTGTAAGCGCCCCGTCCGCGTCCGCCGCGCCGGCGGACTTCTCCCGCCCTCGCGCCCGGGGATGTCAAACGCATAGTCTGGTAAAATGCCTTTGGTATTGCGCCCTGGCGTCCCCGGCGGGACGCATGCCCGCGCAGGTGAGGCGATGCCGACAGGACGCCCGGGGCCAGACCGGCAGCCGGGCGCCGAACACCTCTGTCCGGTTTTCTGGACCCATCGGGTCTGCAGGGAGCGTCATGAAAAAAGTTGCCCTGATCGTCTTTCTTGTCTTCGGAGCGGTTGCGTTTGCCTACCTGAAAGAGCAGATTAAAGCGCCAGCGGCCTTTGTTCCGCCGGGCTATGTTGTGGTCAACGAGGTGCAGGGTGACCTGAACGGTGACAACCGGCCGGATTACGTCTTCCTCATCAAGGACACGGACAAACAGAAAGTCGTCAAGGATACGGACGGCCGCGAACGGGATTACAACCGGCGCGGGATCCTCGTCGTGCTGAGCAAACCCGATGGCTATGCCCTTGCCGTGGACAACCGCGGGTGCTTTTTCTCAGAGGACGAAGAATGGGGCGTGGCCGGTCCGCCAACCCTCACCATCTGGGTAGAGAAAGGAAAGCTCCACATTGATTACAACCATGGTCTCAATGGCGACTGGGGATACACTTTCCGCTACCGGAACGGCGACTTCGAACTGATCGGTTACGATGAATACTTTTATCGCGACGCTGCCTACTCTGAGCAGGGCTATACGTTAAGCCGCTCGATCAGTATCAACCTGCTCACGAAAAAGGCAAAGATCGTCGAAAACCTCAATGAGGATCCAGAGAGCGAGGAGGACAACCTCAGGGAGACATGGAAAAAATTCGCGCTGCGAAGGCCGATCACCCTGCAGGACATCGCCAACTTCGACGAATTCGAGCCCGGCGTTCTTTTGGGACTGCGGAAATGAGCCAACGAAAACATCGCCACGGCGCCAAGAATACGACCGCAGGCGCGCGCCGGAGCCACCCCGACGCCAGTGCTTGCCGCACCGCGGGAAAGAAACGATGACTCGCTGCGAAAAACCTGTGGCACGGCACTCCCCGCTTTCCCGCCCTCCGCGTCCTTGGGAGCGGTGCCTGCGGCGGCTTCCGCCGTGCCGGACATTGGCACTATAACGCCCTTGTCCGGGGCGTTCCGGGTGTTCGCATGACGCTGGGCATTCGCACTCCCAACGTTAGCGTTAACAACAAGGAGAAAATGGTGATCGACTGTTCATTCGAATTAAACGGGAAGCCCATGAGTGTGCTGAAATGCGGCGCAATTTCATTTCCCGCGTTCTCGGGCCTAGGTGAGCACATCAACAAGCGGGCTTCGGCGTGCCTACCCAACCAAGGCCCAATCCCGCCGGGCAGGTATTACATTATTGACCGACAATCGGGAGGGCTGATTGGGCCGTTTCGGGAGCTGTTTACCGGACGGGATCGATGGTTCGCCCTCTATGCCGTGGATGAGAGCATTGATGACGAGACTTTTTGTATGAACGTGAAGCGCGGTTTGTTTCGGCTGCACCCGAAGGGTCCATTTGGAAGAAGCGAAGGATGTGTTGTCCTCGACAAGGAAGAAGACTTCCAGTACCTGAGAACCATTCTGACGGGAACAACCAAGCAGCGCATTTCAGGCACGGGACTCGAAGCCTATGGTCGACTGGTGGTCAAATGAAAGGGCCGAAACAAAAGCTCAGGGTTGGGACGATGGTGGTCGTCGCATCGCTCGGCATCACTTATTGCTGGTTCCATCTCCCTCTCGCTGCGCCCATGTCGGAGTGGCTTTGGTCTCTGTACAACAAAGTTTTTGGGGGCCAGCACCCTGGCTGGGCGACCGACCTTGAGTTCCTGACGGTGCTCCTTGGATCGGTGCTAATGGTCAGTTCAGTTGCGTGGATAATTGGGCGGGCGTTGGAGAAGCGTGAATCCACAAAGCCCTAAAAACCGTGTCCACGGGACTACTGCACCGCCAGGGTCAGGGCTTTACTTTATAGGTCAGCACCGCCGGGGTCAGATACCGTCTTGCATGTCAAGGGCGAACTTTGGGTTGAACGGCTGGCCGGATTTGATGACGCCGTAGATCAGGTGCACGAGTTTGCGCATGACGGCGCCGATGACGGCCTTGGGCGCCATGCCCGATTGCTGCAGGCGGTCTGCAAACGCGCGCAGCACGGGGTTGTGGCGTCGCGCGACCAGGGCAGGCATATACAGCGCCCGGCGCAGGGCGGGATGGCCCATCCGGCTCATCATCGTCCGTCCGCGCACAGAGCTGCCAGATGTCTTCTGGCGCGGGCAGACTCCCGCAAACGCCGCCAGCGACCGCGCCATCCCAAAGCGCCGCACATCCCCGGCATAGGCC